>NZ_JAUBPS010000157.1:0-2139 GCF_036700865.1 Microcoleus sp. S13C4 | reverse complement strand
TATACAAAGAGAAACATCCCGCCGCCTTGCCCTGCGCCTTTGTTGCCCTCAAAGCGACTGTTCCGAATGGCGATCGTCCCACCGACAGACCCAGGTGTACTATTTGGGCCGGAAGCATTAGCACCGTCGGTGTAAATTGCACCGCCATAACCACTGGTATTTGCTCCGGTTCCTGCCGTAGAATCGTTATTTAAAAAAGTTGAATTTTCGACGGTTAGGTTGCCCAAAAGGTGGTTAATGGCCCCGCCGTTAATGCCTTTGTTGTTGGTAAAAGTAGAGCCTTTGACAGTGAGAGAACCTCCACTTTTTGTGCTGATCGCACCGCCACCTCGTTCGCTGTTAGCCGATCGCCCGTCGTTGCCAGTAAAGGTACTGTTGAGCACATTAGTGGTACTCTTGAAACCCGCGTAAATGCCACCAGCGTAACCAGCAACATTATTATTGACTTGGCAATTTTCTAAAGTTAAAGTACTGTTACCTCCCGTTTTAATGCCACCACCGCTGCTAGTATCCTCATTATTCGGATCGGTTCCAGAAACTTTGCCGTTGGCAACAATCAGGTTTTTTAGAGTAACATTTGTCGAACCTTCTGTGAAGATTACCCGCGAAGTGTTGTTGCCACTGATGGTTAAATTGCTAGCACCACTTGCATCAAGTGTCAAGTTTTTATTGATGACAAGTTGACCGGAAGTTAGAGTAATTGTTTGGCTGGCAAGACTGGAGGCAAATTGAATGGTATCGTCGGCCGCTGCGGAGGCGATCGCATCTCTCAAGGAACCGGATCCGCTATCGTTATTGTTGGTAACCGTAATAGTCTTTAAAGTCCCTCGGTAATCCGCCATTGCGTCTGGAGTCAAGGCTAGCGGTGCTTCAATATCACCCTTGGTAAACTCCAAATTCCAGTTACCACCGCGGCCAGTGCGATCTGTAGATGCTGCAATATCAGCCCCCGTTAACTCGCCCAGGCGATCGACAAAATCACTACCCGAACCCGCAGCAACATCGCAACCGTAAATCACGATATCAGCTTTTTCGCTCAGTGCATTTCGCCAATCTTGCAACTGACTTTCATATTGTGGCAAATTATCCGAATTCAACGTCGCAGAACCAAGCTGTAAGCTGCCAGAATTGCCGTGAGAAAAAATGTGAACTTGGTCTACAGTTCCTCCCGCCGCAGCGATAGTTTGCAGTTTAGCAGTAATTTGCTCGACTCCGTTGCCATTTTTCTCTAATATGATTGTCTCCGTACCTGGAAGCACGCCGCCCGCCAGATTTTGATAGTCATCTAAGTCTGAGTCAATGAAGACAATAGATTTAGGAAGAGAATTGGGGATACCAGATTGTGAATCTATACTGGCAAAAATTGAACTCATTTTGCATACCCATGTGAATGTTTACTATGTGCTGTAGATTCACCTTGAAAGCAGAAGATTAGAGATGCTGGAAACCGCAAGCAGAATGAATACCTCAGCGATCAACCTGGGGAATTCCAATTAAGGAGAAAAGTTTCTTGTTCTCCATGATTGAAATCCGGTACTTGTATCGGGAGAGGGGTTTTGGTCTGTTGCGACTGCGAGTTTGATAGCGATTAACGGCAGAGGATGTAATGTAAACTCCTGAACCTAGAAACTCTATATGTAGAGTGCACAATACGCATCTTACCGATATAAGTGGCCCATCAAACCATTTTTGTTCCTGAGTCATGGGAAATTCAGAAAAGATATGGGCGGCTCCGAATTCCTAATAATTGACCTAGCTAGTACCTTATACATTTGCCTTGCCTAAAACCGGAAAATTTACATCCAACCTTGATTAATTTTTCCTGTTGGCCCGATCGCAAAAACTTCCAGAAAAGGCGAAATTCAGTTGGTGAGAAAGCTTGCTTTATTCGGGCGGTACTCGTTGTGCACCCTACGAGATTTTCCGCTTCTGGTAAGATGCGCGTTGCACACCCTACCAGAGGCAGTTAGATTGTTACCTGAGTGAAATCGCTAGCGGTGAGAATACCGGGCGTAATATTGTTAAGCTTCGCTAACAATTGATTGGTGCCAGTCACACTAACCACAGTCTGATTGTTGGTAGAAGTGATGCTGAGTTGATTGAAACTCAAACCCGGATTCAACCCTATTAAATCCTCGC
>NZ_JAUBPS010000093.1:0-21230 GCF_036700865.1 Microcoleus sp. S13C4 | reverse complement strand
GAATCATATTTTACCATGCTGTGCCTAGATTGTGAACCTTCTTTTTTTCTATTACCCCGATTTATTGAGCGGATACCTTTTTTGTTTCAATAAAGTATCTCGAAACGCGGGGCTAATGGGAAACTACAACATCCGTCATTTTATCGAAATTTACTAGCTTATCCCTTTTTCCACGCCCGGGGGCATTCAAAAGCTATTAATTGCAGCAGGGTTTTTAGTTTCTCAAGCGGGAATTGCTGCGGGATGGTTTTGGGAGAAAAATAATTTTAGTGAGGGATAGAATTTAATTAATGAACAGCAGAGAGCGCAGAGAGAGAAGTAAGAGTTAGTAGGTAGGTCGGCTTTGAGCCGTCAATTATTGATAGAATAATTCGCTGCTGACGCATTCTATAATTCCAAAATAGGGTTTCCGGCTTGTTCCATAAAGAGTGAATTTTATTGGGGCTGGCAGGAGAACCCGCCCGTAAAAGGCTTATTGAGAAGAGTGAAATATCTGCGATATTAGCAAGGCAAGGTGCGTGATGTACACCCGAAGATTAAATAAATCCGTGTTCTGCTAAAAATTCGGGGGTAATGCCTCCTAAATGGTTGAGGGCGGGGGTTTCTTCCCACGGTTCGGGATGGGACTTTGAGCCGCTGCGGAGAAATTTGGCGACATATTTGCCCAGAATATCTGCTTCTAAATTAACTAAACTTCCTGGTTGCAAATAACTGAGGTTTGTCTCACCAAAACTGTGGGGAATGACAGCAATTTCAAACCAATTACCGTCAGCATCGCAATCTGCCACTGTTAAGCTGATGCCGTTGACGGCGATACTGCCCTTGGAAACGATGTAAGGTGCGATTTGACGTTGCCATCCCGAATTTGCTGCTGGTGGGGCAGTAAACCGCATCTCCCAAGCGTTGGCGGTTTGGATTGATGTCGCTAAAGTGCCGATCGCATCTACGTGCCCCGTCACGAAATGTCCCCCCAATTTGCTGCCGGCGCGCAGGGAGGTTTCTAGGTTCACCAAAGCATCGGGGAATGATCCCAGAGTTGTGCGGCGGAGGGTTTCTGGGGAAGCGACGGCGACAAAACCCGTCGCAGGGAGAACTTCCACTACCGTTAAACAGACTCCATCTACGGCTACGCTGTCCCCAATGGCTAAATCTTGTAAAATCTGGTAGGAGTTGTTTGATGTGCAGGAAATTTGGAAATAATCGTTGCCTAGCGACTTCAGTTTTCCGAGAGATTGAATTAGTCCTGTAAACATAAGTATTTTTCCTTAGTTGATCGCTTATTTACATCAAATCACAGGGACAAACCAGAGACAGGAGGTTTGGTCGTCCCCCTCTCCCCCCGAGTCAATCTAAAATCTAAAATCTAAAATCGACACTGCCCGATCTGTTGCAGATTCAGGCGAAGATCAAGTCATACTGGATTTAGGTGATCTGTATGTCCAAGTTCTCCACTGCCTTACAGTTTCTTAATTCTATGAGGCCGATCGAATGATTGAAATGAAAGTCGCTGGAATTGCCTTAGATGCAGCCACGCGCAGTCCTATTGTCCTATTGAGAGACGCTACTGAGCGACGGGCTTTGCCTATTTATATCGGTCAGGAGCAAGCAAAGGCTATTATTAGCGCGATCGAAGGCCACAAGCCTCCTCGACCCTTAACTCACGATCTGATGGTCAATTTCTTAGAGGCATGGAGTCTTACCTTGGAGCGCATAGTTATTCACTCGCTGCAAGATAACACCTTTTATGCCGTGCTGATCGTCCGTCAGGGAGAAGTTAAAAAAGAGATCGATGCCCGACCTAGCGACGCGATCGCCCTAGCCCTGCGAACGAACTGCCCCATCTGGGTGATGGAAGAAGTCGTCGCCGATGCTTCGATACCGGTCGATCGAGATGCTGATGAGGCAGAACGCCGGGCCTTCCGGGAATTTATCTCAAACCTCCGTCCAGAGGATTTGATTAAGAGAAGCGGCTTCAGCCCGGGCGAAACTTCCTAACCTTTATGCGCTATCGACGGTTTGGCAAAACGGAGTTGCACTTGTCGGTATTTTCCTTGGGAACCATGCGCTATTTGGCTTCTGAGGAAATTGCCTGTCAGACTGTAAAACAGGCGGTGTCTCTGGGAATCAATCACCTGGAAACTGCGGCTGGTTACGGTTGCAGCGAAGAATATCTTGGCGCGGCCCTCTCGGCTGGTTTGTCTGTCGATCGATCGCGCCTCCACGTCACTACGAAAATTTCCCCGACGGAGGATGCAGCAGCAATGGAACGCTGCATCGACGCATCCCTCAAACGCCTGAATTTAGACTATATCGATTGTCTGGCAATTCACGGTTTGAATACTTGGGAACATTTGGCGATTGTGCGATCGCCCACAGGCTGTATGCAAGCGGTACGCAAAGCCCTCGCCGATGGTCGCATTCGGCACGTCGGCTTTTCGACTCACGGGCCTCTGGATCTGATTTTGTCTGCAATCAATACAGATTTGTTTGAATTTGTCAATCTGCATTACTACTATTTTTTTCAGCGCAACGCCCCGGCAATTGAACTCGCCAAAGACAAAGATATTGGCGTTTTCATCATTTCCCCGGCAGATAAGGGAGGGCAACTATACACGCCCCCGGAAACTCTCGCACAATTGTGCTCGCCTTTCTCGCCCTTAGAGTTAAACTATCGGTTTTTACTTAGCGATAATAGGATTGGGACTTTAAGTGTGGGGGCTGCAAATGCGACAGAATTAGAGCAACCCCTGAAATATTGCGATCGCGACTTTCCCCTCACCCATGCCGAAATCGCTGCGTTCGATCGGCTAGAATCGGTGATTGCAGCCACTTTGAAAACCGACAAATGCAGCCAGTGCTATGCCTGTTTGCCTTGCCCGGAAAACATCAACATTCCCGAAGTATTGCGGCTTCGCAATCTCGCCGTCGGGTGCGACATGATTGACTTTGGCAAATATCGCTATGCCATGTTTGAAAATGCTGGACACTGGTTTCCTGGCAGCAAAGGCAACCGCTGCACCGATTGCGGCGAATGTTTGCCCAGGTGTCCCGAAAAGTTAGACATCCCAACCTTGCTCAAAGATACTCACCAGCGACTGGGTGGTAAAGCAGGCAGGCGGTTGTGGGATTGAAAAAAAGGTGAAGCCGGGAAAAGGCGATCGAGCGTATCTAAGTGTTGGAATAATTACGTTAAACTTTGGTTTAAGTGAATTTACGATAGAGTCGATCGAAAAACTACTTAGCTTGCGGACTGTCTGCAGGCATTGGTGTCCACTTAACGTCTTATGTTGTACCAATCTACTGTTTGAGTTCACAGTCTTCCCGATTCCCCCTAACCCCCTAGGGACAAGAGCGTCAAAGTCCCCCTTCTTAAGGGGGATTTACGGGGAGCGAGACTCGGCTATAAACGATAGATACAAATGGTTTTAGTCTGAAGTTGACACCCATGTCCCCTGTCTGCTCGCAACAAACTTTAAATAGGAGCCGACAGTATATGGAAAAACAACTAAATAAGACAATCTGATTGAACACCGAGAAATTGATTTATTTAAAAATATCCCAGTCATTTTCTTGCTTTATTGCCCCCGGCGAGAGCTAACAATTTTATGATGAGTGATTAAGCGAACTCGATATAAAATATAAAATCGTTCGACTGAGCGCTCACGCCGAAGTCTAAAATCTCAAATCTCAAATCTCAAATTAATTCCCTTCCCGATTAATTGATGGCCTGTCATCTAAAACCGATCCCGTATTTACTACTATGGCTCATACTCAGTTAAACGACAGCCAGCCAAATTGTCTGCAGCAAACTAAAGTGGCGACTTCCGAAAGAAGATTGAAAGCAGCTTTCAAGCCGTATACCTACAACTTATCTGTTACGAAAAAACAGTTAATCGGACTGGTGGCTTTACAAACAATTTTGCCAGTCGGACTAACGGGAGCAGCACTTTGGCTAACATTGGAAGTTGAAAACAATCAACTGGCAAATCAAGCAAAATCAGAACTGAGCCTTAGTGAAATTAATTACAATCTCAAACTCGATCGCGCCGCCGACCGTTTGCAAAACTCCTCTGACAGCAAAACGATCGCCCAAACAGCGTTAGCTTATAACAGCGGTAAACAAACATCAGATTTGCGAAAATCTGTCAAGCAAATTTTGGAAAATCAACTCAAAATAGGAGCAATACACAGTGCAGCTTTAGTGGGGAAAGATGGGAAGATAATTGTTAGCGTTAATCTCAACAAAGACAGACAAAGTTTTAATTCTCGTAACCTAGACTATCAAGTATTAGCAAAAAAAGAGCCAATTAGGGCCAGCAAAATTCTGGCTCACTCTGAAAATCAGAAACAATTGCCAAATTTGCAACCGGGAGTGAGCGAAGGTACCCTTGTGAATTACTCAGAAATTCCCGTGATAAATCCCAAAAATGAAACTGTTATTGCTGCTTTATTTCTAGGAAGAAATCTGAGCCAAATCCCGCTGGTTGCCAGTAGGGAAAGAGTCAATTCAGCCGTCGGCTTTTACGCTCTTTATGCACCGCTTAATGAGGGCAAATATGTCTTTGTAAGTGGACAAAGTGTTACTAAAAATCAACTGTTGCCCGACTTACTGGGGATGGACAGATCGCTACTGAGGTCTGCACGCGCCGCCGATGGCAAACCAGTTGCTCAGCAAATAAAAATAGGGAATCAGGCTTATACAGTAGCAGCAAAATCTCTGAATAATTTAGCCGGAAAACCCGCTGTAATTTTAGTGCGGGGCATCCCCGAAATCTCGATCGCAACTTTGTGGGGCAACAATTGGCTGCTGGCAATGTCTGCGGCTGCCGTTGTCCCCTTCGCCTTGGGAGTTGCAGTCACGGGCCGGATTGCCAAGCCCGCTAACTCAGATTTATTAACAGCAGAAGGGAATTCACAATCTAACTCCACCGCCGAGCCGCAGCACCTATCCCCGAAGTCGGAGCGCATTTCTGACTCTTTAAATTTAGGCGAATTCCCCGATTTATTCCCAAAAAAATCGAGTTTAAACAATCAATTAGCCGTAGATTTTCGATATAAAAAAATTGTCGGGGTTCCTCTTCCAAGGCTTCGCCAACGCCCGATCGCAAATCCCCACATCCCACTAGCTTTCCCACCCCTAGAATTGCCCGCAACCTCCGTCTCAAACCAGTCGCGGCCGGCAAATACAGAACTAGAAAAAAGCGCGATCGCCTTAAATCTAGTCCAGGAAGCTTGGCAAGACTTAAATCGCCTCAACTGGGAATTGCAGCCAGAAATACTCGATCGCCAAAACACTCAAAAAGCCCTGCGAAAGAGCGAAGCACTGCTGCAAGCGATTTTAGACAACTCAACAGCAGTAATTTACATCAAAGATGTTGACGGAAAATACCTGCTCACCAACCGCCATTTTGACAATTTGTTCGACATCGCAAAAGAGCAAATAACAGGCAAAACCGACAGCGATATTTTTCCCGAAGACAAAGCAGCAGCCTTGCGAGAAAATGACTTGAAAGTTCTCGAATCCTCCTCGCCCCTAACCCTCGAAGAAATCATCCCTCAAGACGACGGCCCGCACACTTATATTTCTCTGAAATTTCCCCTCTGTAATTCTGAAGGCAAAGCTTTTGCAGTCGGTACAATTTCTACAGACGTGAGCGATCGCAAACAGGCCGAACTCACTCTAGAAAAAGCCAAAGCAGAACTAGAAATAAAAGTCGAACAGCGCACGCTATTCCTCAAACAAGCCAACGAACTATTGCGGTTTGAACTCGCCGCCCGAGTCCGCGGCGCCATCACCGTCAGACAAATGACCGCTCAGGTAGCCCGACACGCCAGAACAGTTGACGGCATTCTCGGCGCTTCCCTTGACCTAATTTTTCTAGTAGATCGATCTGGAAAATACACTTATGTCAGCCGCACCGCCGCTCAAGCAGTCGGCCTCAATCCCAGAGATATGATTAGCAAAACCTGGCGAGAATTAGGCTGGTCGCCACAAATTTTACAGCAGGTTGAGGACGATTGCAGCGCCGTATTTGCCACAGCCGAGCCCAAGAAAGGCGAAGTAATTGTCCCCACCGCAATCTGGGGAACCCGCGACTACGAGTACATTCTCAGCCCGGTTTGTGCGACAGACGGCAGCGTCGAATCCGTAGTAGCGACGCTGCGGGATATCACCGAACGCAAAGACGCTGAGGAAGCGTGGCAGTTGGCAAAAGAAGCCGCAGAACTAGCCAACCGCGCCAAGAGTGCTTTTCTGGCAAACATGAGCCACGAGTTACGCACTCCCCTCAATGCGATTATTGGCTACAGCGATATGCTGGTGGAAGATGCCGAAGAGGTAGGCAACTTAGAGGTAATCTCGGATTTAGACAAAATTCGCACTGCTGGCAAACACTTGCTGCGGCTGATAGAGGACATTCTCGACATCTCCAAAATTGAAGCTGACAAGATGGAGATTTACCTCGAAAGCTTCGATGTTGGAGGCTTAATCGAGGAGGTAGTAACAACTATCAAACCGCTAATGGATAAAAACGGCAATACTTTGCAAGTATTGAGTTCTGACAATATCGGCGCGATGCACGGCGATTTGATGAAAGTGCGGCAGGTAATGCTGAATTTGCTCAGCAATGCTGCTAAATTTTCTGCTAATGGGACGATCGTGCTTACTGTCGAAAGAATTACCAGTGAAGAATTAAAAAATAAATATCAACCGAGAGTTCCTCAACTGTTAATTTTGGATGCAGAATTTTTAATTTTCCGAGTGACGGACACGGGCATCGGCATGACAAAAGAGCAGCAAGAGCGACTGTTCCAACCTTTTACCCAAGCCGACAATTCAACTACTCGCAAGTACGGCGGTACGGGTTTGGGACTGACTATCAGTCAGCGTTTTTGTCAGATGATGGGCGGCGATATTGAAGTTACTAGCGAGTTAGATTGCGGTTCTACTTTTACTGCTTTTCTGCCTGCTTCATTGTTTAGGCGATCGGAATTTTAACAACAATTGTGCCGATTCGCCGTAAGAACTTCAGTCATCAAAATTTCTTGAGCACTAAATTACTCACTACAAACCGATTTTACAGGACTGGATCTTAACAGATAACTTTTGTACACAACCGGCCCTTGCCAATTTATGAATTACCACCAGTTTAGCCACACAAATCAAGTTTTCCGCCACAGACATGGCATTTTGACAAAAAGTTTATTTTTGTTCCTGATGGCGGGTTGTGCGTGCCTCGGAGCATTGCTGCAGGAGCAATCTGCTGCCTTTTCCCAGCAGCCGGTCTGCCCGACTGGCAACGCTGCTAATTTCCCCTCGCCTCCGCTTTCGCAAACCGAAAAAAGCGTGCCGAGTCTGTGGTTAGCTCAAAAACAGTTTGGCGGGAAATTGCTCGATCGCTGGTTTGTCGATCCCGGCAATACTTGGGTAATTCTCATAGTCAACCGCCAACTTTGGAGTTTGCTCGATTATATGGAACGCTATCAGTTTGTTAACCGCTTTGGCACTGTCGCCAGGGACTACGGTTACAATGTGCGAGTTTGCAACCGTCAAGGCACTGCTTTGGCAGTTTATTCGTGCAAGGGCGATGGGCTTAGCTGTCGCATTGATTTAGAATCTCTCTCAAATCCGCGTCTTCGAGGAAGGGTGAAAGGATTCTAGTAGGGTGCGTCAGCCCCGAGGGATTTTCTGGATAATCGATAAATCCGAGCTGATGCACTCTACATTTTAACTTCTCACTACTTGCCTAGTTTCTTGCCAGAGCGATCGATACAGCGAGATCCCCGCATCCCCAAACGGCAGCAGAAAGTCGCTAGCAGCAAGAATCTTAGCATCCGGCAACAACACAGAATTAGTGCGAACAGCTTCCGGCAAATCTTCGGGTTTCATGCCGACAATTATCGGCGAACTAGCCTTAGCCAGCAAAGATAATTGAGGAGCAATCCGAGGCTGCAAGCAAAAATCAATCCATTTTTCCACTAAAGAAACTGAATTCCCTGATGCTGGTTCTACCCACAAATCTGTCCAAAGTGCAGTTCCAGAAACCGGAACTACTAAAGCAATATCCTTTTGAGTTTGCAGCAGCGGCAGCAAGTCTCCAGAGGAACCTACTGCCAACCAAGTATCGCCTAAAATTAATGGTTGCAGGTAAGCGTCAGAACTATAAAATTTAACTTGTCGGTGCAAATTTGCGAGTTCTTTTTTGAGATTGGGAACTTTATCTAATTGCTGGGTATTGTAAGATTTTCCGAGTTTTTTTAATGTTAAACCGATAACTTCTCTAGCACTGTCCGGCAGAGAAATTCGATCGCGCAATTCTGATCGCCACAAGTCTTTCCAATCTGTTGGAGTCCACCCCAAAGCCTTAAATTTGTCGGTTCGATAGGCAATTACCGTACTTCCCCAGCGGTAAGGTGCAGCCCACACTTTACCTTGAGGATCTAATTTACCATCATCGTTGCGCCTGACGAGTTTTTGCCATCTTTCGGGCAATTGTGACCAATTAGCAAACTTAGCAGGATCGATCGGCTTAATCAATTTTTGCCTAATTGCCAAAGTCAGCCAGTAATCTCCCAACATCACCAAGTTAGCTTGATTTTTTGATTTGGGAACCTGTTTCCACTCCTGCAACAGGGCGAATAATTCTTTTAATTGTCCTTCTTGGGTTACCTGCAAAAGCGGAGACGGTTGTACATCGCGGCTAAATTTGCTTACCAGTTGGGCCGGAATACCGTTTTTGAGCGATCGAATTTTGAGAATGGGCTTCGAGTCGCACCCTGCCGCCAATTGACTTAAAGTTAGGGTGGCGGCCCCCAATAGCAAAGACCTTCGTTTCACCTGTGAATCCGCTTTTCTAAATATTGACCGATCGTTTTGTGTTCTGCAGCCAGGGAAATAATTGTTTGTCGAGTCCGCTAGTTGACGCCGACTTGTTTTATTTCTTCCTCAAACACAGAGCCATTGTACTCGGTTCTGCTCCCTTTTAATTCTGCTGCCTTCTGAGTCTGTTTTGCTCTTGCCTGATTTTACCTTCTAGTTTGTCGATCGAGTTTTCCGATGCCGAAAACTCCGTCAACTTAACGCCTAATTTCTCTGCTCCAAGTTCCTTTGAGCCAATTTTGCTCGTCAGCGGGGGCGATCAACTGCATCTGTGTTACATTTTTTAATATAACGAAATAAGGAGAGCGTTGCCCTCGGCCACGGGATGATGCTTTTTTACACAACCGAAGTGAAAAATCCTTTTTAAACCCGCGACAGCTTAATAACTAAACATCCACTCATCTGAATTCTGAAAGCCCTGGCGAGAGCGGAGTCAATCTAATAGGACGCTCCGCACTCCGACTCTCAGGAACCGGATGTTTTAAATCGGATTGAAGGTTTGAACGAAGTATGGGGGTTAAAAAACCCGGTTCCTGCGTCCAAGACTATCTAAAACCTAAAATCTAAAATCTAAAATCGACTCACGAATGGGGATCGATTATCTTCAAGCTGGCTCCCTAAATCTACCGTCAGGATTGGGAACACAACAATTACGTCAAAAATTAAATAATTTAGTGATAAATCCAAGTTATGTAAAGATTTACCTAAAATGTAAAGATATAAGTTACGAGCAAAAGGATGATTGTATGGAAGCCCTCCGCCAGCAAGTTACAGTATTGAGCCAACAAGTCGATGCCCTCTACAAACTCATAGAAAACCTCAATGAAAAGCTCTTGGAGTCTGCCAAGGACACGAAGCTGACCCAGCAACAGAGAAACGATCGCTCTGGAACGCTAGGAAATGACCAAACCTCCCCCTATCAAAGCTATAGCAGTCTCGACGGGCTCCTCGAACACAAAGACATACTGTTAGATGACAGCTACTTCGACAAGAATTCTCAAAGTCTGGAAAAAGAGCTGAGCGCAGAGATTCAAATCCAGCGCTTAACAGCTCAGCTAACAGCAGCTTACAATCGAATTGCCGCCTTAGAAGAACAGTTGCTCTCGAAAAGAATGCACTCGCAACATCTAGGCGGGCCTAATTAAATATTGCTAGCGGGGATCGGGTAATAATCAAAAAAAATACAAGTTGCGTTGATTTATGCTCGTCTACTTATAGATTCATTGCATAGAGTTTTTTATCTCCCGCAAGTAGCAGGGGGAATACTGCATCAAAGTCAGATATTATGTAGAAAATTCTGTAAATCTGAGAGTAGAAATGCTACAGAAAGTGATATAATTATTCAGCCAAAACGAAGCTGGGTGAGCAGTACAACCATGTTCGCAGCTCGATCGCCGCCTCTGAATTTTTAATGTTTAATTCCTAAGATTCCTGGACGCACAGAAAACTACAAACCCCGTTTTTAAGTGTATTCCTCGCTGCAAAACCCCAATATTTTCAGTAAAAACCCGGTTTTTTGCCTCCAGGACCCTCTAATGTTTAATTTCACACCGCGAGGCTAAAGCTTCCACAGCTTGAAGGAGTTGAGGAGGAGTCCAATTTGCAGTCAGGCCAGTGGCGATCGCACACGCGCCCGCACCGACACCTTCCTTAACATAGCCGCGATCGTAAGCTTGCAGTTGCCCGTAGCGAGATCCAGCAAAACTTAGCTGCGCGGCTAACAGAGGCACACCGCCGATATCCGACGCAAGTCCTACAGTGTCTCCTGTAGGGTCTTCGGCCACCCAGCGCGTAGTTCCCACCGCAACTTGTTCGGGACGCCATACTAGAGCATATTCCCGGGCTAAGGCTTGCATCAAAGCATACACTGCCAGCATTTGCGTACCTCCGGCCAGAAGCACCCCGCAAGTCCGACTCGCGGCGATCGCCATTGCCGCCACCGCTATTTGCATCGGATCGCCCACCGCAGCTACCAATTCCAGGGGAGTGCTGTTTTGTCCGCCAATTTCCCACTCAGCATTATTGAGTCCCGCTGTCACCGCAGCCAATTTTTGAGCGTGATTGCAGCGAGGATGAGAACTATTAACCTTGCCCGCCGCTGCAATACCCAAACCCATTAACACGCCCAAAGCCGTAGTCGTTCCCCCAACTACGCACTCCCCTAAAATTAAATAGCTGCCATTAGTTTCAGCAGCCAATTTAGCTCCCCAAATTAATCCTTGTTCGAGCAAATGTTTGACTGTTTCGAGTTCTAAAGCATTCCCAGAAATCAGACACTTTGCCGGAGTGCCGCCCAAATCAATAGCAGGTACCGGAGGTGGGAGGGGCAAACCAGCATTAAATAGGTAAAGGGGAATTTCCAAAGCTTCGACTACAGCGCGAGATATTAGTACCGGCGAGGCACCCGCTTCTAGGGGCGGCAAAGGATATTGGGGCGACGGTTGGGGGCCGTTATACAAAAATTCTGCATCGGCTAAACAAGTAAATTGTCGATCGTGCGGGGTTGCTCCTGCTGCTGAAATCCCCGGAATTAAGCCAGTAGCGGTAAATCCTAACACGCAGGCAAATATCGGTTTTCGTCCCCGATAGCGATCGAGCCACCGCTGACCCTGTTCGATTTCTGTATAAATACCAATCATAGTTAGTCATTAGTTATTAGTCATCATTTATCCGTCAACAGTCAACAGTCAACAGTCAACAATTCCCAATAACTACTCTTCATAATCGATCAAAACTTGCACCCAGCTTGGCGGCCGCGGGATTGGATTTCCTAAACGATCTAATAGCAGCAAAGCTACTAAATGCACTACAAATAAATAGACAATATTGTTAACCAAAATCATCCCGGCGGCGATCGCCCCAATTGTGTCCAAACTCGGTACATTAAGCCAGCCCAGCTTCACAAAAACCCATTCCACCATCTCTGTTACCTGGGCGGTTACGTAAACCCATAGATCTTGACCCACCAACGCGGACAGCAGCCAAAATCGAAAAAAGAAGCCGACAGTACCAATTACTGCACCCACACTAATAGAGAGTGACCAACTCGCTTTACGCCTCCAAAGTCCTCCCAGCGCCACTCCCATAATTCCAAAAGGCATCACGTATAAAATGCTCCGCGTCGGGCCCATCAGTACCGACAGCAGCAAACCCGATACCAAAGCTGCCATCCAAGCTGCTCGGTTGCCCCAACGCAAGTAAACTAAGGCGATGGGTATCGGGAAAAAAACCCGCAGCAAAGGCCCCAGCGGAAAGTAATAATTTACTAGCCAAATCAAGCTAGCGGTACTTGCCAAAAATGCTGTTTCTACGAGCCTTAAAGGCGCTTCCCCCGAGGCGCCCGTCCCCGGAGCGGGATTGGTGCGATCGCCAGCCATTGCTGAAATACCGGCGGTTGGCGGCTCGTTATTTGTACTGGGTGAACTACCCGAATTAGACGCAGCATCTGCTGACAAAAAATCACTCATCCGATTTTAGATTTTAGATTTTAGATTTTAGATTTTACGGGACTTGCGCCCGATACGGCTGATTCCCGGTTTTAGATTTTAGATTTTAGATTTTACGTGACTTGCGCCCGATACGGCTGATTCCCGGTTTCACTGTTTGGATGCCTCGCCGCCAAATTTAATATTGCTCGCCGAAACCGGGTTTAGGTAGGAACGCAAGTCTTATTTTAGATGGATTTTCTCAGCAAAAATTTTCAGCAGCATTATTTTTCGATTTTGGCTTCCTGGATTACAAAAACCGAACAAGATGCGTGGTGAACGACATAATTGCTGACGCTGCCGAGAAAAGCTTCTGCGAGCCCCGTGCGGCCACGCCTTCCCAACACTATTAAATCTGCGCCCCAATTTTCGGCGGATTCACAGATACAATGCCCCGGATCTCCGTCCATTTTGCAGTCAAATTCCACCTGCAATCCTTTTTTTGCTGCGGCGTCGCAGTAATTTTTCAGCAAACCAGAAGCGTGTTTTACCTCGCTTTCCAGCCGCAAACGTTGAGCTTGATAAGCTTGATCCATTAACTCGACATTCATTCCCAAATCTACTGGAATTGGCACTGCCGTCTGACCCACCGTGCTCACAGTAACGCAGTTAAATAGCATCACCTGGGCGCGATCGCTCAGAGCTAATTCTAAAGCTTGAGTGAAGACGCGGTGGCCCAGTTCAGAATCATCTAAGGCGGCGAAAATTTTCTTAAAACTCACAGCTTTACCTCCTGCAGTAAATCATTAATATCAGTTAGTTAACAGAGAGTGCTTTTGAATTAGATTCAATAAAAGCAAACTCTGATACTTCTAGACTAACAGACGCTCTAAGGCGTGGAGGTCGGGAATGCACAAAACGTCACGTTCCCGCTGAATAGTTCCTTTTTTTTCCAACTTGCTGAGCACTCGCGTTACTGTTTCGCGAGCCAGCCCGCTGAGGCTGCTCAATTCTCTGTGTGGCAGGTTCGGTATTTCTGTACCTCCTGTTTCCAGGATTTTTTTGCCTTGCCCCTCGGCCAAAAATAATAGAATATCTGCTACTCGCGAGGTACTGTCCGACTCTCGCAAACGCAGGCGGCGGTTGACTTGTCGCAGGCGACGGGCCATCAGTTGAGCTAGGCGAATGCCTGCTAGCGGCTCGGTATGAATGAGCTGCACAAAATCCTGAGATGGCATATTGCCGATCAGTGTCGGGGCTAGGGTGATCACATCTGTCGATCGCGGTGCTTCTTCGATCGCGGCCATTTCCCCGAATAATTCTCCTTTCCCTAAAATATTCAGTGTTACTTCTTTTCCGTCTAGGTTGTAGGTGCGAATTTTCACCCAACCATCCAATATAAAATACACTGATGTTCCCCAGTCATTTTCGAGTAAAATCACTTGATTAGACGGATGACTGCGGGTAACGATGTGGAGAGTTGCTCTCTCGATTACAGGATCGGGTAATCCTGCAAAAAACGGAGTAGAAACTATCAATTGATTTATATTAGAATTCGGATCTCGGGTGTTAAAGCGGTCTTCCATGAGGCCATCATTTTAATTTACGCGCTTGAGCTGCGCTGGGCAGTTAGAAATAGCTTGCAGCCGAGTCATTCGATTTGAGATTCAAGATTTGAGAAACAAGGATCTAAAATCGGCAATTTTACCTCTAAAGTTTGGCGGTCAAAGGCTCAATATGGGAATTAATAGCCTCAAGCCCTGATTGGGAGCTAGAAACTTAAGAATATACCATAATTTTTTAGATATATACCACTGAGCAAATTTTATTAACAAAATTTTAGCAATGTGGCAAACGACTGAGCCGATCGAATTACCTTTGAAAACACTTCGCGAAGACAAGCTTAACACTGCTGAGAGATTTGTTGTCACTAGGCCCTGCTGTCGAGAAGGCAGAATCGACGAGTACAAGCCTGCAAGCACGGTAGACCGATCCCAAATCCGAGCAACCGCCTAGAACCTGGCAAATGTCAGCACGATCGGCAAAATCCACAGCCATTGCGAGCCTAAAGACTGGCGCTCTTCGCGAGCGAAACCCACCTACTTCCCAGCCAACTTTTCTGCTACCCCAAGATTATTGTACCATTAGTATCTAGCCATGAAGACAGATAAAAGGCTATAATAAAGGGTTACTCAAACCTAGTATACGGGGACAATCCCGAATCTTGGCATCCCAAATCGCAACTTGTTTGAGGTTTTTTCCAAGTCGGTGAAAGATCAAGAGACAGTGGCGCGCCACCATGCTAAGGAAACTTGCGGTGACAATGTGCGGCCCGCCGTTCCAGCCGGTGAAGGCAAAAGTTCGTCGGGATCGCACCTCTTACGAGCAGGAATCAGCCTCCGGGTCGGGAAACTCGCTCGCCCCTGAGCCGCAAAATTTGACAGCACTTGCAATTGATAGAAGCGGGCATTTGGTGGGGAAGTACCGGCTAACCTATCATCAAAAAAATGGGCGGAGGGAAGCGGAGGGCCCAAACCCCGTCCTTTTAGGAAGGCTTTACATGAATTATTGTTAAACTCTACCATTTCACACAAGACGTGCTAGTATGTGAAATAGCTTACTTAAGGTCAGCATGACACTCAAAGCCTTCAGCTATCGATTCTACCCAACGCCGGAACAAGAAAGTTTGTTGCGACGTACTTTGGGTTGTGTTCGTTTGGTCTACAACCGTGCTTTAGCCACAAGAACCGAAGCTTGGTACGCAGAACACAAACGGGTAGGCTATGCTGAGACTTCTTCCATGTTAACCGAATGGAAGAAAACCGAAGAACTAGATTTTCTGAACAAAGTTAGCTGCGTGCCATTGCAGCAATGCTTGAGACATTTACAAACGGCTTATACCAACTTTTTTGATGGGCGGGCACAATATCCTAACTTCAAAAAGAAACGCAATGGTGGTAGTGCAGAATTTACCAAGTCAGCATTCAAGTTCAAAGATGGACAAGTCTACCTAGCAAAAAGCACAGAAGCGTTACCAATTCGCTGGAGTCGGACACTACCTGATGGTGCAACACCATCAAGCTTAAGCGTAAAGCTTGCACCATCAGGTAGGTGGTCAGTTTCTCTGCTGGTGGATGTTGAAATTGAAGCATTACCCAAAACAGATAATCAAGTCGGTATCGACCTGGGAGTTACAAGCTTGCTCACTCTAAGCACTGGCGAAAAGATTGCCAATCCCAAAGGATTCAAGGCAAAATATCGCCAGCTTAGAAGAGCGCAGAAAGCTTTAATTCGCAAGCAAAAAGGGTCAAAAAACCGTCACAAAGCACGGCTTAAAGTAGCGAAAGTGCATCAAGAAATCACTGATGCAAGGAAAGATAATCTTCATAAGCTAACAACGCGGTTGGTGCGTGAAAACCAAACCATCGCCGTAGAAGACCTAGCTGTGAAGAATATGGTCAAAAACCCCAAACTTGCCGCTTCTATAAGTGATGCAAGTGGGGGGGAATTAGTCAGACAACTTGACTACAAGTGCGATTGGTACGGTCGTACTTTAATTAAGATTGACCGATGGTTTCCGAGTTCAAAACGGTGTGGTAATTGCGGACATATCGTTGACAAGATGCCGTTGAATATCCGGGAATGGGATTGCCTTAATTGCGGGACGCACCATAACCGAGACATCAACGCGGCAAAGAACATTTTGGCGGCAGGGCTTGCCGTGTCAGTCTGTGGAGCGACCGTAAGACCAGAACAGAGTAAATCTGTTAAGGCTGGTGCGAAATCCCCTAGGGGACGGAAGCAGAAACCTAAGTCGTGAGTCTTAGGAATCCCCGTGGGTTTACGCCGGGGTGGATGTCAAAGGCAATAGAAGTTATCCGAAGACAAAACGTTAATTAACAGTTGTCACAAAATATTAGTAAATTATTGACTGACTCGCATTCAGGATACAAGCCCCCGGATTCATTCCTTCGCAGACTCAGGACGGAGAAATAAAAAACCTGTATCCGAGAAACTTGCCCCCCGAATTTATCCGTGGGGTCAATGCTTCAATTTTTTAATCTAAAATCTAAAATCTAAAATCGATTGACGGACTCGCATTCAGATTATTCTATCTATTGGCATCGCTGCCACCTGACTTCAATCTTTTTTCGGTAAAGTTTCTCCCAAGCCGCATTCCCAGAGGTTCCGCCCTTGAATTCTCAGAAGTACAAAATTCAAGCACTGATTGCTGAGATAGACGAGGTACTCAGCAAGCCCGCACCCCGCTTGCCTTGGACGGGTTCTCTTGATACTGTCCACCAGCGCCAACTTTTAGAGCGAGTTCGCGCTTATCTGGTTTCCTCAGACTCAAAGCTAACGGTCGCAAAGGCCCCCGCCCGCCCAAATGTGCCCCCGCAACCAGTTCCAGTTCCCAAAGTGCCTCTGCCCGCCTCTCGCCCCTCAGCCGCAGAGCAAATCATGCTTGCCGTAACCGGAGAAATCAGCCACCTGCGTTCAAGCCTGACAGGGCCGCTCCAAGAGGACATAGAAGCTCTGCGGCAAGAGCAGCAAGCTCTAGTTCAAGAAATCAAACAGCTAGAAGCAAAACGGCAGCAGCAACAATCCCTAGCTCAGCAACAAGCCAACCAACAGCAAATCATTGCTGAATTCTTGCAGGTACTGACTGCCCGCTTGGAAGAAACCTTGACTAGCGATTTCTCCCAAATTCTAAGTTCGCTAGAAAATCAGTTATTGCAAAGCAGCGCAGCACCATACTCTTTGGGCAGTGCGCCTGATGAACAATCGGCTATGGACGTAACACTTAACCGACAAACATCAGAAGAACACCCGCTGCTGACGCCGGCTCAGAGGTTGGAGCAAATGCAACTGTTCCAATCTCATGCTGACAGTCTGCTGATGAGTCTCGATTCTAGGATGGCTATCGTGTTCGAGGCTTTGCAAGCAAATGTGCAAAGCTATCAAGCTTCCTTGAGACAAGAACTCGAAAATATGTACGGTTTGAGCCAGCAGAGCGAGGCGATGTTCGCGGCTTTGGTCAACCACTTGGCCTCACAGTTGGGGCGAGAAGCGTCTTCCTACGTTCAACAGCCGATCGATTTAGCAAATAATCTCGAAACCGTCACCCCAACAGCAGCCGATCAATCTCCTGTCGCTCCCGCCCTTTCAAATACTGCTGAGACTCTGACGGGAGACTCGGTGCAGGAAATTCGCACGGGCGAATTCGGAGAACAAGACAGATTGCCCTACGCGGGTACAGAAATTTCTCCACAATTCAGACAGTTGAGGCGCGACCGCGACCGCATTCAAGCCCCAATTTTGCTCCCAAAGTTGGAAGATAATTTGTTGGGTTCTACCCCAGAAATATCTCGAAATGCAACTCGGTTTACGAGCGGCGAGTCGGACAATAGGTTAACAGAAACAGGCGAAGAACTTGAGGATTTGTATGCAAGTTTGTTCGCGGGAGAATCGGTTCCTGAAGTAGAATTACAAGTCGAAAGTTTTCCGGTAGACGATACTGTTGAGAAAAAAAGTGAAGGTGTAGAATATCCAGCAGCGACGGATAAGGGAACTGCCGAATCGCTAAAAATGACCGAAAGTTTGTTTGTAAATCTGCTGGATGAAGGCGAATCTCGGGAAGAGATTTTAGTAGATGAAGATTCAGAATTTGTAATGGGTAATTCTGTAGACTCTCTCACTTTAGATACGGCCGATTTATTTGAACCGCCAGTGGTAACAGGACCTCAAGTTTCAGAAGCATCACCCTCAACTGCTGAGGTGCAAATTGACGCGGACGATCGAGAAAATCTAGAAACGGGTCAAAACCTCAGCGAGCAGTTCGGCGCTACAGTGCCTCAATCAGCAGCTTTGCCGTTGAGAACGCCTGTAGAAATTAGCCCTCACCGCCCCACTGCCACGCCCCATGTGCCAAGTGTCGGCGATGTTCAAACTGGTGAGTTCGACTCATCCTCGCAGCGCCTTGATGATGGGTATATCCAAGCTTCGCCGGACGAGGATTTGCTGCCGGTTGAGGCATTAGAAGATGACCTCGATCGAGCTCTTAATTTGGACAACAATACTCTGGAACTGTTGGAGGCAGACCTCTACAATCTGGAGGGATTGGAAAATACTAGCTCCCGGCGATCGAATTTCTCAGCCGCTAACAGCTTGGATTTATCCGCGAGTTCCCCCGATGAGGGCGGTGCAAAAAATCCCTTTGCGGAGGTGGCAGAGGAAGAACTCGGCACGCTGGAGGATTTGTTCTCCGATGTGTTGGAACTCTCGTCTGATGATGAACCCTTTGTTTTGGAAAACGAACTTGAGGATGATTTGTTTGCGGAGGAAGAGGGCTCGAATTTGACGCTAGACGAGATTTTGGCTAGTTTGACCGAGACCGATCAATCTTTGACTGATTCTCCCCCTCCAGAAACTGTCGAAACTAACGAACTGCGATCAAGTCCTCCAGAAAGTAAAAAAAAAACCTAATTTCGACAGACAGTAAAGCAGGAGTTGTTGAGGGGAAAACCGATTTTAGCGAGTTGGCCGGGATACAGCAGCAAGAGTCGGCTGGGCATTCTGCAGCAGGTGCGATCGCCCCATCCCCAGAACGCCGGAATTATAGCTGGTATTTGGGCATTGATTTCGGTTCCAGCGGCCTGTCTGCGGCTTTGCTCGATCGCACCAGCGGCCAGTTGCACCCGATTTACTGGGAAGCATCGCAGGCTGAGGCTTGGCCTTGGCCAGCAGACGCCAGCTTTCGGATTCCCTCGGCTGCGGTGCTGACGGAAACAGCCCCAGGAAGCCGAGAATCAGAGGTGACAGTCAAGTCGGTGGGACTCCGACCCCAGGCTTTGGCTGCAGGAGAATTTTTATTGGAAAATTTTAAATTGCCTTTAAAGGTGGGCATTCCTTATCAGCGGGAGGCTGCTGGGATGTACGAACCGCTGTTGCAGTGGTCGCCCTTGCAGGCTTTTTCGATCGCCTTGCCCCTGCAAGGTGTGCGGGCACTGCTGGCAACTTTGAATCCGAGGAAGCAGGGGCAAAAATTTGCCGAATCACGGGAAATTTTGGATTCTGCACCAAGGGCGAATGTTGCAGGATTGCCAGTTTCTAATTTAATCTGTAGGGCTTTGGGACTGACGCCAGAAACTCTCGATGCGGCGCTTTTAGACTTGCGGGGTGTAATTTTGGGGACTCCGGCCGGTTGGTCGGATGTTTATCGGTTTAATCTGCGGGAGGCTGTTTTGGGCGCGTCTCTGGTGGCTTCGAGTTCGCAAATTTTTGTGGTGGAAGATGCGATCGCCACTTTGCTTGCTGCTGTAACTCCTGTGAAAAATAATATGGAAGTCGAGTCCTCAGCCGCGGATTCTGCTAAGGACGCTGAAGAAGCTGCACCGCTGAGTGTGAATGCTTCATCTTTTAGCGGGGGAACTTTGATTTTGAATGCGGGGGCGGCGACGGTGGAATTAGCTTTAGTTGAGTTGCCATCCAATCTTCAAGATTTAACTCGTGCTAATTTTACTTGCCACAGTTTTGCTTTTGCTGGCGATGCTTTTGATCAGGATATTATCTGTCAGTTGTTGGCTAAAAATGAAACTTGGGGAATGTCGATCGATTTGCCACGTCCGGGGCATCCAGATTTGCCGAGCCGCTATCAATTGCAGCAGCGGTTACAAGGTTCTGCTTTTGGCCTGCAATTGTTAGAGGCGGCAAGGCAAATAAAAGTTATTTTGCAACATCAAAAAAGTTTTGTTTTGGATATTGACGAGCACCATTGGGATGTGAAGCGCAAAGATTTTGAAAGTCTAGTTTTAGTGCCTTTTGTGCAGCAGTTGAACCGCGAATTGAATGCTTTGCTCAGCCGCGCCGGAATGTCGCCGGTGGGGATTAATCAGGCGATTTGTGCAGGGGGTATGGGTGCTTGGCCTGCGATCGCCCGCTGGTTGCGGCAGAAGCTGCCCAATGCGATCGTCGTTCAAGACCAGGAATTGCAGGTCGATCGAGATATTTTTGAGATTCACAATTCTACATTAAATTCTGTATCTCAAAGTACCAATTTTTCCCAAAAAATTGGTCGCGTTGCCTGCGGGTTGGCGAGTTTGGCTCTCTACCCTCAGATTTTGGGTGTGTCGCAGCAGCAGTACAGCGACTTTTTTCTGCTGTGGGAATTAATGCAGGTTGTGGGTGAGGAAACTCTGAGCTTTCAGGAAATTTTGCAGTTGTTGGAACGCCAGGGCGTGAATACCCGTACCTGCGAACCCCGAATTTTGCGGATTTTGGAAGGAAATTTGCCGGCGGGAGTTGTGCCTACGGAGGAAGATTTCATGCTGTTGGCCGAGGAGTCGAGACAAAATCCCGATTGGGAAGCAATTTTGGCCGAGCCGCTTTTCTTTGAAGATGTCTCACGGGGTTATCGTTTGAATCTCGAACACGCCTCTGTTGTTCGCGAATATTTAGGCAAACTCGCTTCTAGCAGCCAGCAAAAATTGTTAGAGCCGCTAACACTGGCTTGGGATGTTCGCACCGATATTTATCGCTAAACGGCAAAAAATCGGTTTCTCAGTTGAATCCTTCCTATCTTCCCAGAAGATTCCTAGCAGAAACCGATTTTTTTGCGTCTAGGACTTAGTTTTTTATGTAAATGTACTTAAGTTTACCTAAAGTTTATACGTTTTTAGAAAAAATACACAGAAACTTTATAAAAGTGTTGTTGCTTTTTAAAGATTGTGCAAAGCTCAGCATTTCAGGTTCTGCAGATTTGGGATGGCTAATAAGATGGACGTGGGATCTCGTTAAAGTTGAGACAAATCAAATGAAATTTCCCATGGGTGCCTCGTCGAAATCATCAGTATTAGACCTCTTGCGAAAGTGCGCTCGTTCTAGGTAAAATAAAAGAAAAAATTAGATTAATAATATGAATTACGAAC
>NZ_JAUBPS010000156.1:0-2170 GCF_036700865.1 Microcoleus sp. S13C4 | reverse complement strand
ATGCCGAGTCTGACCGTTACGACTAACTTCTTCGCTCGCCACAATTGGGGCAAGAATTAATTTCTACTGTCATATCATCAATGGCAAACACTTCTCTCTAAGAGTAGCTTAAGTTTACTCCATCCTTTCCTTCATGGCACTACCAAATAAAAAATAAAGGTAACTTAGTTAATGCAGTTTAGATGTTTGACAGCTTAGCCTTTAACTGAACCGTATTGCCCTATGTATAGTAGGACTTTAGAAAATTGGTATGACAGCTAGATAGTTTTCTAAGCCAGAGGCGTTTTCCTGGATTCCATTCAAATTCCAGAAAGAAGTATCCATGCCTTTTTCCGCTTCTGCTTCACAACCGCTAAATTCTCGCTTTCCTTTTATTTTTAACACTCAATTGCTTAGTAAGTGATGTATAATAATGCAAAGAAAAAAGCAGATTAATTCCAAAAAATACCAAAGTTAAAACCAATGTAAAAAAAGACGTAAACGACAGCCTTGAAGTCATCGTAAACATCGCCAAAATGATTGAGCAAAGCCCAAAACCGGAAGCAAAAGAACTTAAAAGCAGCAACCGCACCTTAGACATAGTTTAATTTAAAGATTATCAGTAAAATGCACTCTTGGCATCTACAGACGAGTGCCACATGATACTTATTACTATATAGCGGAATTGCTCAGTTCCGCCAAGGGCAAAATGACTGCTTTCCTAAAAATGTTTGAATTATACAGAAAAATACAGCCCGCGCTCTTGTAAACTCCTGTTGCCCAACTTAATGTCAATCAAAGGAATTCCCCAGCCGCCGCGAGCATTCCACCTTTCGCCGTACAGTCACCGCAGTCGCAATCGCGCTGACAGCAAAGTATTCGCTTCCAAAACCGCGCTTTCCCTGAGAGTCCAAACATTGCCAAAATCCACCAACGGCGTCACCTGCAAAACTCCTTGTTTGTCGTCGGTGCGCTTGCATCGGATATCGCAACTCGGCTGGGCGTTGCTGAATCAAGGGATGATGAACTTATAGTGCGATCGAAGACAAGCGAGAATGATTTCTTTGATTTTGATACGGAATTGGAACATCTGCAAATTTTAGATAGTGAATTACTGTAGTTTAGACTAAATAAAGATGAGAACGGTGGCTTTCAGAAGAACTAGAGCCACCGCGCCGGGAGAGAATAAGGGTGAAAAAGAAAACCTATCCACTCCCTTAATGAACAGTGAACGATTAAAGGACTTTCGTCAAGCAGCATACGAGTTATTGGTGCTGGCCTCATATGCAACATTCGAGCTCATGGATGCAGTAATGACAACAAGGAATGCGGCTTGTTTGGCGGAATTTTCGCGAGCGTCCGCTATTCAATCGTCAATGGTCAAGCGTCTATGAAGCCTTACAAGACTGTAGACCAGACCGGAAAAAACGGATGATGCTGTATATCAAGCAATTACAGCAGCAAGTACCTACAACAGAACATATATTAATGGCAATTGACCACACTGCATGGGCGAGACCCGATGCCAAAACCTTAAAAGACAGAACCCATGAATATGAGAATGGCTCCATTGTTGGACAGGGGTACAGTACAATTGCGTGGATACCAGAAGCTCAAGGAAGTTGGGCATTACCCCTACTCCATGAAAGAATTAGTAGTGGGTCTTCACCCATACTTCAAGCAGCTTCGCAACTCAAACTTGTATGTGAACAGAGCGTCAACCCCGTCTTAGCAGTTTTAGATCGAGAATATGGCAATGCAAAGTGGGTACTGGCGCAAGCAGATATTCAAGCTGATTGTTTAATGAGAGTCCGAAAGAATGCGTGTTTCTGGTCAGCACCACCAGCCTATAGTGGTCGCGGTAGACCACGTAAGCACGGGCAGAAAATGAAACTCAATGACCCAAGCAAATGGCTCCAAGCGGATGCTGTGATTGAAATTGACGAACATCCACAGTTGGGACCAGTCCGAGTCAGGCAATGGCTTGACTTACAGCACTTTCGAGGTAAGTGAAGTACAGCAAAACCTGGTTTCTTGAATAAAACCGATTTCTGGCGAGAAATCCAGAAGAAACCGGGTTTCTGGGGTGTACTTCATAAACCGGGAATCCGCTGTAAGTAGTTAAGCAAAATTAATTACATAATTATCTCCAAATTCTTTAAGAATTTTTTCTACAGATGAAACAAGAGAT
>NZ_JAUBPS010000155.1:0-2191 GCF_036700865.1 Microcoleus sp. S13C4 | reverse complement strand
GAGCCGGATGCAATGAAAGTCGCACGTCCGGATCTAACTGAGAGGTGCGGAGGATAATACCTCCCATCGACTCAACCTGAATAAGCTTGCCTGCATCACATTACTCGATCGCTTTAAACTGGATTTATCTGTCTGCAAAAATTGCCAAAAACTAAATCTCACTAAAAATCTGACAAGAGTGAATTTCACAACTGCGGGCTAGGGCTATCAAGCCTGCTTTCCGCCTACCTTCGTACACCTCACCCAGGAAAAATAGCATTATGGGATTATTTGACCGCATTAGCCGAGTCGTCAAAGCCAATCTTAACGATCTGGTCAATAAAGCTGAAGACCCGGAAAAGATTTTAGAACAGTCCGTTACGGATATGCAGGAAGACTTGGTGCAGTTGCGTCAGGCCGTTGCCAGCGCGATCGCTACTCAAAAGCGCACCCAGACTCAGTACAATCAAGCTGAATCTCAGTCTAACCAGTGGCAGCAGCGCGCTCAGCTAGCCCTGCAAAAAGGAGACGAGACTTTAGCGCGGGAAGCGCTGGTTCGCAAAAAGTCTCACGCTGAAACGGCGGCTACGCTGAAAGCAAGTCTGGATCAGCAATCGGCTCAGGTGGAAAGTCTCAAGCGCAACTTGATCGGTTTGGAAAGCAAAATTTCCGAAGCTAAGACGAAAAAGGATATGCTCAAAGCGAGGATATCCGCTGCTAAGGCTCAGGAACAGCTCAACAATACCATTGGCACCTTGAATACTGGCAGTTCAATGGCGGCTTTTGATCGCATGGAAGAAAAAGTTTTGCAGATTGAAGCTCGCGCGGGGGCTTCGGCAGAATTGGCCGCCGGCGGCAGCAATTTAGAGGAACAGTTCCGCTTGCTCGAAAGCGGTGGTGATGTTGACGACGAGTTGGCTCAGATGAAAGCTCAACTGACCGGGGGTTCTGTGTCTCAAGGTCAATTGCCTGCTGCGGGTAAAACGGCAGCAGCTAGTAGCTCGGAGTCGAGTCCGGTGATTGACGCTGAGTTGGAAGAATTGCGATCGCAGCTCAATAAAATGTAGTAATCTCTATCAAAATTTACCTATTTCTCAGATCGCAGGTTGGATACAGCGTATTCCAGGTTGATGAAGTGTAGGGACAAAGGCTTTCGCCGTGTCCCTACGGGGATAGAACGATAGGCGGGGTACTTCATAAACGTCGAATCTGCTGTAGAATGCTCCGCCGACCTACAGGGCTAGCTTGGGAGGTCGGAGTTTTTTTAGTTATTTCTGTATACACAAAGAATGGCTTTTGTCAACCATCTTTATATTGACTTAAGGAATGAAGTGTTTAAACCCACATTCCGCAGATATTTAGACAAATTTAATAGTTTTAAATTGGGAGGCATAAAGCCATGAAATCATTTGTGACAAGTTAAGAAAAAGTGCAAATTGTCAAGGGGGTAGACCAAACAAGGTAAAATAGGATGAAACCTTTACGGGGCAAGCAGTTGAGCCATAGTTGAACCAGTTATGAGTAGCAAAAAAAGAATTAACCGAGATCATGCAAAGAAAAAAAATAGTCCCCAAATAGAAAATGAAGCGATTGCGAATCATTTGGAAGATTTATTAATTCCAGCAATGGCTGCTCAAAAAACTTTTTATCGCCAACTAAATTTAAGAGATAGGATTCTGACACTACCATTAATGATCAGGGTAAGCTCATCTAATTTGGTATAAATTGTACTTGACTTTAAGGGCAATATATGAAGGAGTATCCAGTCAATAGCGGTTCTTGAGAATCCATTGAAGATATGGTGACGAGCGCCCGCTCCGTGTAAATGAGGCTGGTAGCGGGCGCTCGATGCCCCACGGGCGCTCGAGTCACAAGGGGCGCTCGACCCGCAGCGTTAAAAATGTCAAATGCGTCCTATAATACTGCTTCATATCAGTCACGAATGGTGAGGAAAAAACAATGGAGAAAGGATTCGATCGTGTTGTGAATGAGCCCACATCATCGCCGACAATCGAGCGGCCTCAACCCATCTCCATGCAAGACTTACAAATCAGCTTATCAACTTATTTTGACGCTCTACCAGACCCAAGAGTAGACCGAACCAAACAACACTTACTCAAAGACATTCTTGTAATTAAGTAGTTAAGCAAAATTAATTACATAATTATCTCCAAATTCTTTAAGAATTTTTTCTACAGATGAAACAAGAGAT
>NZ_JAUBPS010000154.1:0-2194 GCF_036700865.1 Microcoleus sp. S13C4 | reverse complement strand
CGCTGGCATTTATAATTATGAACTTTCTTTAAAGACTAAATTAGAGATCGCCTGAGACTTTCGCAAGAGGTCTAATGGATTGTTACGCGGTTGGTTGTTAATCGGTTTGGGGTCGCTACTGGGTTGCCAACGGTGTAGCTGCTTTGTAACGACCACCCAACCATCAAAAAAAAATTATTGTCTCACCGGGACACCGAAGGATTTGGCATCCCAGATACCCCATACTTCGCGGGCAGAAGATACGGCACCTTGGATCGCTTCTGCTGGCGTGCGCCCGAAAACTACGATCTGGCGCGGTGGATTGTATTTGCGGGTGACGGTAACGCTCCACTGAAATTGATGGCTTTTGAGTGCTTTCATCGATCATCCCTCCCATCACCCGGAGAGGGTGCAGCTTCTGATGAAGCTAACAGGGAACCGGAGAGTAAGCGAATCAGCCTCAACGCTTCTGGTTCAGACATCCAAACATCTAAATATTCGAGGGAATCTTCAAACAAATCGGAGAGTTCGCATTCGTGCAGCGCTTGGAGTACCGTCGATGAATAGTGCTGGGCGTAGGTTATCGCTTCGATAAGAGCAAGCTTTTGGATGCGGTTGCAAGTGTTCAGCAGCGATTGCCAGCAAGAATGGAGTTGGCGGCTGGAGAATTGGTCGGCGATTGCTTCTACTAGGGCGATGGCTTCGGCATCGGTTGGCAAGAAATCAAAATCTTGTGGCCACTTATCGCCAAAGCATTCAACAGTACCGCACTCTTTAATGGAGCGGGTGAGCGTGTCTCTTTGGCGCAGCGAGTAAACGGCCGCTTCCATCAGAGCCCAGAGTTCTGGGTCTGCCATCGCGGACGCGGATGCCAACAGTGAAGGGTACAAAGAAGCGCTCGTCACCTTTGGCGTTGCAGCAGCAGCGGACACCTCAACCGTTATCGGTATCGGTATTTGTGTCATGATTGAAAAACCTCATTAATGTGAGTGCCGTACCCCGCCCCAGAAGATTTCCAGTCATAGGGGGCGGGGTTTGGTTTGGTTTTTTTGTCGGCCCACGAACGCCAATCTGCGAAAGTGTTGCGGGCATTGGATTTAAGGCGCTTTCAAGTTAGTTTTGGACAACAAAAGGGGTAGTTTTATGGATGACCCTTTTACGCCGACACTGACTTTGGCGTGCCTGAGTGTATAGTAACAACAGGTAAGGTACGTGTCAATATTTACCTTACATATTGAAATGGGATTCCCGCAGACAAAGTGAAACAATAGGTAAGGTATTTGTCGAGTTTTGGTGTACCTAAATAAAAAGCGAGGTAGTAAAGGGTAGAGTTTAAGAAAGTGACAACCTCCTTAACACTTGTATGCCCTCTGATAAACCTCGAATAACCCTTTACCTGGAGAAGCAGGATATGGAGCACCTAGGGGCTTGGGCTGAGAAGGAGTTTTTAACAGTACCCCAACTGACACGAGTGGTAGTTAAGCGAGCTATAGCGGAATACCTAAAACAAAACCCTTCTAATCCCCCAACCCCCAAACCGGACAGCACCCATGATTCACCCAGTGAAACTGCCCCCCCGCCAGCCACCAAAGCCAAGCGGGGCAATAAAAAGAAAACTACTAATACACCATGAATGTCGCTGAAATTAACCCGCTTTCCCTGCCATCCCTGTCAGTCTAAGCAATACGTTCGCGTATAAAATTTTAAAAGGCTGTTATCAACAAGCGACCGCCAGCAGCGATTAGACCAGACCAAAAAAAAGAGTCCGCAGTCTTTAGAAGAGACGGCAGACAAACAAATATAAAAAGTTTAAATACATCATAGTCTATTTCTGCTATTACCGCAGATTTTGCACCTTTGCACATCAACGGTAGTTACAGCAGAGCCGTCTCTTCTACATAAGCGCGGGTTTTTGCAAACAAAACCAGCACGCAGCGCTATGAGTAGCGAGAGAGGCATCTATGAACGTTGTACAGCAATTTGAATCTACCGCATATCTTTCCCCCAAACACAAGAGCCACATTGAGAGCCGGGGACTGTTGAACGAATGGAGCTTTGCCACCTGCCGAACCGTATCTGCGGATGAGGCATCAGTTTACTTGGGTTACGCGGCGAAGTCGGGCGGCATCCTATTCGTGGGTGCAGGCACACAATTTCAGTTCAGACCAGACAAGCCTTGGAAATCCTCTGGCAGTAAAAAAGCACCCAAATATCG
>NZ_JAUBPS010000092.1:0-21620 GCF_036700865.1 Microcoleus sp. S13C4 | reverse complement strand
TTAATAATTAAATGGGGTCGCAAAATCAAAAATAAGGGTAATGCTTGTATCACAGTTTAAATGTGCAACAGCTTAAGTTACCCCCATATCCTAGCCAACCAACCACACTACACAATCTGCCGCCGTAGCTAAATCCTTCCCATACTCCGGGTGGTAATTGAGAGTATCCCGACGGGCCACAATCGTTACACTGGCATAAGGGACGACGATATTCTCTAATTTCTACGGGTTGCTCTATTAGCTCGGCTACTTGTTGCACTTTACGGGGTGCTGCTGTAACTGGCTCCACTGCTGCTTGACAAACCGGACAAGTTTCTAGTTCTAGCTCTATAATTTGGTCAGGTTCACCAAATCCATTGCGCGTCTTGCCCGGATGGTCATATTTGGGGCCGCGTTTTTTTCCTTTTTTTCGCTTGCTTTTGTCGCTGGGCTTGAGGAGCAGGTCTGCTGATGGGGGAGTAGAACTGTTTGATGAGGTGCGGTTTTTTAGCTTCTCTAACGCTTCTTTTAACTGTTCAATCTCCTGTTGCTGCTCTTCGATCAGGCGTTGTTTTTCTGCCAGTTTTCGTTGTTGCTGTTTGAGCTGCTGCTGTTGTTTTAGTAGCCATTCTCCCAAAGACAACACTGCAATAGCCATCTTCTCTACTACAATGGCTATCTCTACTGGTTGGTTTGTCAGCGCTGTTGGATTCGGCATGACAGCTACTATACTCTATTTTAACCTCTTTGGCTCAAACTCTTACCACAGTTGCTCCCCGGCCAGCTATGACCCATCATTGGCGATACCGCAACGCAGTTGCGGTGAGCAGTTACGGCTCGGTTTACCACCATGAGCCTGACTAGGGAGTAATCTTCCTGTCTCTTTTTTTCGTTTTAGTAGCGCCTGTACCGTACTTTTACTCACTTGAAATCTTTCTGCTACTTTCCGAATAGAGGTGTTACCTGCTTCGTAAGTGTTAATAATCTTTTGACGTATATCTAGGGAGTAGGGTTTCATTTTTCTCTTTCTTACCACCTCTAATATTGTACCTAATGGTTAAGCAAAGTGCTGTAACAATATTTAAGATTGCCAGAAATCCGCCACATCATATCCCATTTCGGTGAGCATTTGCCGCAGCAGAGGTAAGCTCAAACCAATCACATTTGTGTGACATCCTTCGATTTGTTCCACAAAAAGGCCGCCTTTACCTTCGAGTGCAAAACAGCCTGCACAGGCGAGGGGCTCGCCGGTAGCGACGTAAGCCGCTATTTGGCGCGAGGTAACTTCCGCAAAATGAACTTTTGTAACTTGACAGCGAATGATCGATCGCGACCTTGCCTGATCAAAGTCATCGAATCTAGTATCAATTAAAGCATGACCCGTATACAGTTCGCCCACCTTACCGCGCATTTTCTGCCAGCGCGAGATCGCTTCTTCCGCATCCTTTGGTTTGCCGTGAATTTCGCCCTCTATGACCAAAATTGAATCGCATCCCAACACCAAACAAGATTTGGGATTAGGGCTTTGCGGGTGAGAATTAGCCAGTAAAAACTTAGCTACAGCCTCAGCTTTTCCCTCTGCTAAAACCTGCACTAATTTATTGGCATCCCTCATTTGTATTTGCGCTTCATCAAAGTCGCTGGGGCAAATCACAGCTTGAATGCCGGCAATTTCTAAGAGGCGACGGCGCGCTGGAGAAGCTGAAGCTAATACAAAACTTGGAATTTTCATAAGTTAAGAAGGAAGAAGGAAGAAGGAAGAAGGAAGAAGGAAGAAGGAAGAAGGAAGAAGGAATAAAAAGAAACTATTCCCCATCCCCACTGCCCTGCGCCCTATTCCCTATTCCCAACTACTTTTTAATCTAATAAACAGAGAAAGATTTAACAACTTTCTCAAAAGCTTCTTTTACCTTGGGCCAGCGTTCTTCGGTAGTGGAAACGTTAAGCGTAAAAAGTTTGCCGCGGCTGACGGCTACACTCGCTAAGTTGTGGCGTTCTTGGTTGGGCAACTTAACGGCATATTCTAAAATGTAATAGTTTTTTGATCGCGATTCGCGAGATTCAGCATTGACTAATTCAGCTTCGCGGCCCGAATCACTCGGGGCGATCGCACTTTTGCTGAGCTTGTATCCCACATCCGTCGGCGTTCCCAAATCCGCCAGAGTTTTGTCCTTGGCGACTGGACTGATTACCACGCTGACGTTCTCGGTTTGCTGAATCAAATCGCGGAACACCACATCGGGTCCGTTAGAAACCGCGATCGGCAGCCAGCCGTTAGGATAGAGAAATTGATAGCCGTCGCCAGTATCAACGTAGCTTTTGAGTCCGGTGACTTTAGACACACAACCGTTCAAGGTGAGGCTGAGAACCACCAGAAGTATTGCCGCAATTCGTTTGAGCATTCTTTTTACGGGTAGGGTAAAACAAAAATATTTAATTTTAATTGTCTCACCAAACTTTGATCCTAAAAATAGTTAAGCTATGGATCGCTGTTTGTGTAACGGCAGCGATCCATAGCCATATAGTTTAATTGTTAACAAAATCATTACAGGTGAGTCAGCCAGCTAATCAGCCCGTGCTTGGTCGAAACTTCTAAAGCCAAGAGAGAAACAAAGCCAATCATGGCAAGGCGGCCGTTTAAGCGTTCTGCGTAGGGAGTGAAGCCGGTGCGGGGTTCGTCATCGACGTATACTTGCGGCTCGATCGCAAAATTGTTCATTTTGCCTTGGTCGTCCAGCATTAAGCCTCTGTTACTCATGTTTTTTTCCTAAATGGTTTTTAGTGTACTGTAAATAAATGTAACAGACTTGTGAAGATATGTAAAGGATTGTGAGAAATTTTTTTAAAGACCTCGATCTGACACCAGTTAAAAAAAATGCAACTGTAGGCAAGCTCAAAACCCTTATATAGTAAGTCTTTCCCAATTCTAAAATCTAAAATCTAAAATCTAAAATGGTAAGACTGTGGGTAGACTCTGGGCCCCAGAGGGGGGAGGATAGAGTGGAGAGGCACAAAAGTCGATGGTGTATGGCAAATCCAGTCTGGGTTTGACGAAAATTGTGGAACGGAGGAAAAATTTATGCGGGCCAGTCTGGAAATGCGGTGGTTTTATAGCGGTGCACTGCCAAAATCGATCAATCAATGGTTTGGAAGCGAGAGTCTCGGCGGGTATCTTTCGCCTCCCGAAGAGCGGGAAGACATATATTTGCTAGTACCTAACTGCGACTACTTGGGAGTGAAGCTTCGTGGGAAAACCTTAGAGGTAAAGTGGCGTCAGGCAGAGTTAGGGACTATGCAGTTCGCCAACCGCTGGGAAGGCAAAGCCGAAAAGTGGCTGAAGTGGGTTTGTGCGGACACGATGGCGCCGATACCGGCGGATATTGTGGCGACAGGAAAGTGGGTGGCAGTCAAGAAAAAGCGAGCGCAGCGTCTTTATCAAGTTTCGGCCCCTGGTTCCCTGATGTCTGTGCCTGTAGAAGCCCCAATTCCCCAAGGTTGCACCGTGGAACTTACTCAGTTGAACATTAATGGCAGCGCCTGGTGGACTTTGGGATTTGAAGCTTTTGGCAGCGAAAGTTGTTTGACAGAAAGCCTGCAAACAGTTGCTACTTGGACTAGCAAGAGTTATCAGGCGCAAAAGTTGAAAGCTGAGGATTCTTCTGCTTATCCGATTTGGCTGGGCAGCAAGTAATATCAAATCCGGCAATAATACCTCCTGTATTCTTTAGTCCTCCTCTGCTGGGACGAGAGGCAAGTTTAGACGCGGTTTCAACCGCCGAGTCTGACAGTCCTGGACGCAACGGGCATATATAGTAAGGTGTTCTACGGCGGGGAATCTTCAATAATCCTTCAATAACGGAGTCTGATGCACCCTACAAGTCGATCGTCCTGTGACAGTTCGCCTTAGTCTTATCTAATCGAGGGGGTTTCTAACTATTCCCCCTCTCTCCCATTCTCCCCCTCTTTCATTTTCCCCACTCGGCCAGCACTTCTGAGAATTTGACAAGCCAAAATCGCCGCCCCAAACCCGTTATCAATATTCACCACACCCACACCAGCCGCACAAGAATTGAGCATAGTTAAAAGAGGAGCAATCCCGCCAAAACTTGCGCCGTAACCTACACTCGTCGGCACCGCAATCACCGGACAATCTGCCAAACCTGCAACCACACTCGCCAAAGCACCTTCCATACCCGCAACCGCAATCAACACATCAGCGTCAGCAATCACGTGCCGGTTGCTCAGCAAGCGGTGAATGCCGGCAACTCCGACATCCCACAAACGTCGCACCTGAAAACCGCAAAGTTCCGCAGTAATTGCCGCCTCTTCCGCTACAGGTAAATCGGCCGTTCCCGCACTGATAATAGTCACAGTACCCGGATGCTGCCGAGTTGGGGAATTAGCAGAAATTGCACAAATTCGAGCCTTTTTGTAGTAGCATAAATCGGGTATTTTTTGCTGCAATTGCTCGAAAACTTCCGGTTCAATTCGCGTCGCCATCACCGCAGAATTTCGCCCCCGCATCGCTTCGATAATTTCAACAATTTGGTCTGGCGTTTTCCCTGGGCCCCAGATTACTTCAGGAAAACCGGTTCTTAAAGTGCGGTGGTGGTCAATTTTGGCAAAATCGCCGACTTGTTCAAAGTCAAAATGCTTTAATTTATCCAAAGCGGCGATCGGGCTAATATCGCCGGCCGCCACAGATTCGAGTAACTTCTGTAAAATTTTAGGTTCCATTAATTAATGACTGACTAATGACTGCTGACTGCTGACTATTCTGCTATTTTCAGTTCGTACAAATTCCAGAAAGCACCGCCGAGGGCACTGTAGCGAATTCCCGAAACGCGATCGCGCACCGCCTCAAAAGTCAGCGGATTCACCATATAGATAAACGGCACTTGTTCTGCTATAATCCGCTGCGTTTCTCCATAAAGCTCCTTGCGTTTCGCCTCATCAAGCTCCTGAGAAGCTTTCACGTAAAGGTCATCGATTTTCTGCTCCCAGTCGTCAACTTTCCAACCCTTAATCGGCGGTTCTCCGGCTTGCGGGCCCTGGTTAAAACTGTGCAAAGTACCATTTACCGACCAAATATTGTAGCCGCTGTGGGGTTCAGTACCTCCGGTAAAACCACCGAGGTAAGTATCCCAATTTTTAGTCAAACGCAGCTTTTCCACATAAGTGTTAAAACTCAGGAACTGCGTATCAATTTGCATCCCCAGTTTGCCCAAATCTTGCTTAATTTGGGTTCCCATTTGTTCTCGCACTTTCTTCCCCGCAGCCATTAACAAAGTAAACCGCACTTTGTTGCCCTCAGCATCTAACAATTCGTCGTTACTATTATACTTGAAACCAGCACTTAATAGTAACTCTTTGGCTTTTTGCCGATCGTAACTGTAAGTTTTCAATCCCTGTTCAGGAGACAGGTAGAATTGACTTTGCGCCGGAATTGGGGAATGCAGCGGTGCCCCAAGTCCGCGATAGATATTGTTAGTCATGGAGTCGCGATTGATGCCGTAGGCGATCGCCTGCCGAAATTCCTTACTCGCGAACCAGCGAGACTTAACCGGGTCTACAAACGGTTGATTTTGAGCATTGCGCCCCTTATTCAGATTGAAACACATAAACACACTGCCAGTATCCGGGCCGCCGTTGAAAACCGTATATTTGCCACGTTTATCCTCCCGTTTCAGCAGCGGAAAGACTTCCGGCTGCACGTCCAGAGTATCCAAATCGCCCGATCGAAAGTTCAGCAGTTGATTGTCAGTATTTTCGATAATTTGCCAAACAATTTGCTGGATGTAAGGCTGGACATTTCCTTCAGTATCTTTGCGCCAAAAATACGGATTTCGTTCCAAAACAACGCGCTGATTAGGAGTATAGCTCAGCATTCGATATTGACCGTTGCCGACAATCTTTTTGGGGTCAGTATCCGTACCCCAAGTAGCCAGGAACTTAGGCTTGCCGTCTGCATCTGTAGTGTCTACAGATTCCTGTAAAATATGAGCTGGTAAAATTGGGATTCCCCCAGCATATCTAATAAATGGAGCAAAGGGTTCTGCCACGGAAAATTCAACGCGGCGGCTGTCAATTTTTTTAACTTTTGGGAATTGGCGACTCATCCCCACCCTCAGAGTATCTTTCAAACCGCTAGGGATTTTGTCATTGAAATAAATCTTTTCATAGCTGAAAATAATGTCATCAGTAGTCATCGGTTCGCCGTCCGACCATTTCAACCCCTCTCGCAGGGTGAAGACAATCTTCTTGCCATCTTTAGAAACTTCCCATGACTCGGCTAAACCGGGTTCTAACTCCGATGTCAAGCCATTTTCGTTGATTAACCCCTCGTACATATAGCCAAAAATGCTGTATGCAGATTGATTTAGCGGGTAGTTAAAGGTGGCCGGACCGCTGGGGGTAGGAACGATGAGTCTGTTTACTAAAGTCGATCGGGCTGGAGTACACGCAGACAGAGTTATGGCGGCAAGTGCAGCCATACAAATCGCCAGCCAGCGGCGCTTTGAATGTAAAATAGGGAAAATTTTCATAATAATTTACTGTACCACCTGAATGCAACTATGACTGAGATTGTAGCCAACCTAGAAAGTTTTTAGTGACAGAGAAATACTTTGTAATCCCGGCTTCTCGCAAAACATCTTGAACTTCCGGTAGACCAAATTCTTTGACGTTACCGCTGAGAAATACTTTTGTTTCTGTAGAATGCGATCGCGCATGACTGAGGATACAGTGTAGAATCAAATTGTCTGTTGGGTCTTTTTTGATGAGAGGTGTGTTTAAAGTTGCTTGAATAATCTCTGAATTTAATACAATCATTTCTGCATTTTCTGACATCAGAGAAATTGCTTCACGCAACCGCAATTCAATTTCATCTATTCGTTCGAGATAGTAAACTAATGACTCTTCTAGGTGAAAAGATAAAGATGCGACCTTTTCAGAGGTCACATCTCGCTTTGTTTCGCTAATTTGACGGCTTAGCTGTTCCTTAAAAGAGTTTTGTCGCTTCAACTCGTCCTCGAAAGCTGACCAAGCCTCCATATAACAAACGCTGGGTATGGCTAACTGAACTGATGAGGACAAATCTCTGAGCAACATAATTGCTTCAGCCTCACGCCCTGTAGCAATACTCATCAGAAAGTTGGTCTCGATATATATAATTGCCACCTAATTCCACTCCTGATTTTGTTGTTCCACCTGCGAGTAATGGCAGCAAACCGATGGCTGCTATCTGTTCGGATGCTGGAGGAATTTCTGATTTCCAGTTATAATCTAAGTCATGCAGCCACGATTCAATCAGACCCCCCAGGGTACGCTCAGAGAGCCATTTACTGCCAAAAGTCGGCATATAATAGCGACATATTTCACCAGTATTTAGAGTGCAAACAGGCTCCGATAAATTCACACCATCCCATTTGAAAATCAAAATTTGTTCCGCGTCAATAAACATAGCATAGGGAACGATCGCCTTTCTTTCAGACAGCTTAGCTAACACAGCTTTCAGCCAATCGATCGCGCGATCGACAATTTTCTGTTTTGCGTCTGCTTCTTGAGCTTGAAGAATTTTAACCTCGATTAGCACGACTATGCGATCGTCCTTATCCAACGCGATGACATCCGCGTCTACAGGAAATTGTAATTCCCAGGTGTCAGTGTCCATGATTTCAGGCTTCCTAGCGATTTTGGATTAAAGTATTGACTCCACTATCAATTTTAGATTGTAGAGTTCTATTTTTTGCCCAGCAAAACTACAGCATAGGCTGCAATTCCTTCTTCTCTCCCCACCGGGCCTAACTTTTCGTTTGTAGTAGCTTTGATGCCGATTTGGTCAGGTTTTAATTGTAGGACAGCAGAAAGGCGATCGCGCATTTGCTCAATATGCGGTTTCAGCTTTGGACGTTCCGCCACGACCACCGAATCAATATTGGCGATTTCCCAGCCTTTATCTAATATTAACTGATTAACTTGTGCGAGCAAAACTAAACTATCAGCACCTTTCCATTTCGGGTCAGTTGGAGGGAAATACAGCCCGATATCTCCTAAACTGAGAGCTCCGAGCATCGCATCCATGATAGCGTGGGTAAGCACGTCGGCGTCGCTGTGTCCTAATAAGCCTAATTCGTGGGGAATGTGCACACCACCGAGGATGAGGGGGCGTTCTGGAACTAAGCAGTGAATGTCGTAGCCGTTGCCGATGCGGATGTTCATGTAAAGTAGATTTTTGAGAAAAGCAGACAGTAGACAATTATTTCATATTTTGTCTGAGGATAATTGAGTTTTTTGGGCGATCGAGCTTTTTACTAAAACTTACCCACTCGGAACAAACAAACCGAGTTTTTTACCCTGGGTGAGGTTTGGAACGAAGTAGACGCACCATCAAACCCGATTTCTAGATATCCATGCGTCCAGGATTATTTTACTTAAAACTAGCGATCGCCATCAGCTATCAACCATCAACCAACCTGAATCAACTCTGGATAGGAACTCAACAACTCATCGCCCGTCAAACTATCCCTTTCCTCCTGCGGACTCCAAATCAACTCAAAAATCAGCAAATTCTCCGCAGGAGTCGCCGCCGATTTCTCTAACGCTATTTTCAATTTTCCAACATCGCGAATGTCTCCAAATAACGGTCTGACATCCTCTGTTCCTATCAAAAACGTCACTACAATATACTCTCCCGACCCTCGACCGCCTGCACTGACAGACGGTAGGCAGCGGATGTCGCCGTTAACCAAACTCAGAGTTTCTACACTTAACTTGCTGCGTTCTTGAATCGAGAGTTGATTGAATATTTGCTCCGCTTCCGCCCGACTCGCAAATATCTGGGAATTCCCGCAAACGTGACTCCAATTCTCGCACGAGCGCAAAACAACCAGAACACATTCTTGCAAAAAAACTGCCCTGTCGGGTGCACTTTCTACATCCGAATTTAACGTCAAGTCAGTTAGCTGACTTTGCACTCCTGGGTAAGATCCAACTAATATTGCAACTTGCAACTTGCTGACCGCAAAAATAGGTTTCTTATTTGCCTCTCCAGACGGGGGTCGATAATAGTAAATACAGTAAGCGATTAACGCTACACCCCCTGCCGAAACAAACAGCCAAAACCAAAACAATTTCCAATCCTCAGATGATGGCGAACTCGGAGCGTTGTCAGAGGTATTTTCCTTGGAAATTGGTGCTGGATTAATTACTGGCTGTTGATTATAATCAGTATTTGGCTGACTGTTACCGGGATTGTCTGAAGATGGCGCTACGAGTTCACCGTCGCCCGAATTATCAGTGGTGATTGGCGTTGGATTAACTGCTGGCTCTGGATTATAACCAGAATTTGGCTGACTGTTACCGGGATTGTACGGAACTGCATAACTCGGAACGGAATTATAGGTGCGCCGCTGAATAATTACAGTTCTGTTATTTCCATATTGTTGGGGAATTGGAGGGTTAGGTACGGCAACAGGTGCAGGTGAAGTCGGCTTTTCAAAAGAGCCGCTGCGAACTCTTGCCCCAGTGTTTCCACTGTTGCTGGGACGGCTGGGAATGGAACTAGAAGAAGTGCCAGACGAGCTGTTTCTAGAAGAACTAGAAGAAGTGCCAGACGAGCTGTTGCTAGAAGAAGAACTAGAAGAACTAGAACGGCTAGGCGAGGTACTGCTAGAGCGGCTGGAACTGGAACTAGAACTAGAAGAAGACGATCGCCCGCCGCTACTTCCTCCACTACTTCGGGCAAAAGCTTCCCGGTTAATATGTAACCATTTGCCGCCGCTGCCAGGAGTTAAATTTACAGTAACTTCAGTAGCGAGCAAAAAGGCGATCGCCGTACAGCACAAAAGTTGATTTTTTAACATAAGTTTCTCTGCTAAAAATAGGATGCTCAACCCCGACTGTTAAAAGTCAAGAGTTAACTAATCCGCTAGCAAATCCGGTCGGCGCGATCGAGTTCTTTCAATTTGCTGTTGCTTGCGCCAGCGAGCAATTTCTGCGTGATTACCAGACAGCAACACGTCGGGCACCTTCAATCCCCGAAAATCCGCCGGTCGAGTGTACTGCGGATAATCCAAAAGTCCGTCCTCAAAACTTTCAAACTTTAGGGAATCTTCCTTCGCCACAGTTCCCCGCAGCAATCGCAAAACCCCATTAATCAAAGCTAAAGCCGGAATTTCGCCCCCCGTGAGCACAAAATCCCCCAAAGATACCTCGCGAGTTACTAAATGCAGGACTCGATCGTCCACACCCTCATAATGGCCACAAATCAACACCAACTGATCGCGATCGGCCGCCAACTCCCGAAACATCGTCTGCTGCATCGGTTCCCCCTGGGGAGTCAGCAAAATCACCTCTCGCCTTGGCAAAACCGGCAGCGACTCCACCGCAGCAAAAATCGGTTCCGGCTTCATCAGCATCCCAACTCCGCCCCCGTAAGGCTCATCATCGACTCGCTGGTGCTTGTCTGTGGTAAAATCGCGGGGATTGACAAAATTCACCTCAGCAATCTTTTTAGCTAAGGCTTTGCCCATCAGTCCCGACTCCAGGGGAGCCCGGAAAAATTCTGGAAATAAGGTAACTACGTCAAAGCGCACAATTATTGGAATTTATTGATACATTACCTCTAGTTTGACCCTTAGAGGGAGTTCAGTTTTCAGTAATTGCTTTATTCTTTATAATTTCTTATAATTTCTGAGAATTTTTGCAAGTTAAATTCTCTTCCTTTGTCGGCGGGCCCGTTTTTTACAAAAATAATCTGTTTTTCATGACAGCGACTGCCAGCAAACTCGCCGCCAAACAACTGCGGGATAGCGCGATCGGCGATCGCACCTCACTCGCACAAACAAAAATTTATTCTTAAAAAGCCCTATTGTACCCACAGCAACGGCAAAATTGAATTTCACATCCAACAGAGGAAGACACACCATGCAGCAGTTGACATCTCAAGCCCTTGAACACAATATTCCCCAGCGCACAAAAACCTCTATTATGGTCATCGGGGGAGCCGAAGACAAAGTTCACGGGCGAGAGATTCTAAACACCTTTTTTTGCCGTGCTGGGGGTGCAAACGCTCGGCTGGCGATCATTCCGTGCGCTTCGCGAGATCCCGAAGGAATTAGCAACCGCTACCGCACCATATTTGACGAAATGGGCGTTAACGCCGTCAAAGTAGTGGACATCCGCGAACGCGAACAAGGCGAAAATCCCGTCTGGAAAGATTACTTAGAAGACTGTACGGGCGTATTCATCACAGGCGGCGACCAACTGCGGCTTTGTGGGCTGCTGGCGGACACCCCGCTGATGGAGAAAATTCGCAAAGAAACTCTCGAAGGCAAGATTACCCTCGCTGGCACCAGCGCGGGTGCTGCGGTGATGGGATATCACATGATTGCAGGCGGTGGGAGTGGCGCCCCGCCGAACCGCTCTTTAGTAGACATGGCAAACGGACTTAACATTATTCCTGAGATCATCGTCGATCAGCATTTTCACAACCGCAACCGCATGGCTCGCTTGTTGTCGGCTGTGGCTTGCCATCCAGATCGCCTCGCTATTGGTATTGACGAAGACACCTGCGCCTTGTTTGAGGGAGACGATACTATGAAAATTCTTGGTAAAGGCACTGTGACAATTGTTGATTCTAGGGAAAATTTTTATACCAATGAGTCTATGGTAGGAGCGACAGAACCCTTAAGTCTGTTCAATATGCGCTTGCACGTTCTGTGTCACGGAGATTGCTACAATATGCCCCTAGGCAAACCAATGCCATCGGGAGCGTGTTCCGAGTCTGGCTGGCCCCCCGAATGCCGCACAGCCAACTAAGGTAGAACATCTCTTGTCATTGATTCGGCAGAAATTAGGCGGCATTCCGGCCGAATCATGGATACAACAATAAAATAGATTCCGAAGCAGCCGCGGGCTGACGCCACGAAGCCGAACCACAGAAAATTCTAGCTTCGGCCTTTGAGTTTTTGCGAGTAATGGACTTGTACTTGTTTTTAGCCGATCGCACGCAGGGCATAAATTTTCAATTGGGTAGCCCATAACTGGAAATTCACACCCAAACTGTTCGCAGCGAACAGTCGATCGAGCAATCTAGATCGAAATTGAATAAATGCTCCAATTATCTATAAGATTTCGCGCCCCATACCCCTCTAACTGCCATGAAAATACTTAAAATCCAGACCTTACGCGGCCCCAACTACTGGAGCATCCGACGCCAGAAACTCGTCCTGATGCGTCTGGATTTAGAGGAGTGGGCAGATAAAACCACATCGGAAATTCCTGGCTTCTATGAAGGGTTGATCGCCGCACTTCCAAGTTTGAACGACCATCACTGTTCGCCAGGCCATCAGGGAGGATTCCTGCAACGGGTCAGAGAAGGCACCATGATGGGACACGTAATCGAACACGTCGCCCTAGAACTTCAGGAAATGGCCGGAATGCCGGTCGGGTTCGGCCGTACCCGCGAGACTGCGACCCCAGGTATTTACCAAGTAGTAATCGAGTATCAAAACGAACAAGCAGGTCGCTATGCAGCCCGGGCGGGCGTGCGGCTGTGCCAAAGCATTGCCGAGACAGGCACTTATCCCGCAGCAGAATTAGTTCAAGATTTGAGAGACCTGAGAGAGTTTGCTGCGTCGGCGGCCCTGGGGCCGAGCACGGAAACACTGATTAAGGAAGCAGAAGCGCGCGGCATTCCTTGGATACCTTTGAGCGCCCGATTTATGATTCAACTCGGCTATGGGGTTCACCAAAAACGGATTCAGGCAACTCTGAGCAACCGCACGGGAGTTTTGGGAGTAGAACTTGCCTGTGACAAGGAAGGTACCAAAAATATCCTAGCCAGCGCCGGTGTACCGGTTCCCAGAGGGACGGTGATTAATTATTTGGATGAACTGCAAGGAGCGATCGAAGATGTCGGCGGTTATCCGATCGTCCTCAAACCACTAGACGGCAACCACGGCCGCGGCATTACGATCGACATCAATTCCTGGGAAGCAGCAGAAGAAGCCTACGACTTAGCCAGCGCAGCCTCAAAAACAAAAAACGTGATTGTCGAGCGCTATTACGTCGGGCGCGATCACAGAGTATTGGTAGTCAACGGGCAAGTCGTAGCAGTCGCAGAACGAGTCCCCGCTAACGTCGTAGGTAACGGCAGGTCTACAGTAGAACAGCTTATTGAAGAAGTAAACCGCGACCCGCAGCGAGGAGACGGACACGACAACGTGCTCACCCGGATCACGATCGACAAATTGTCCCTGGATTTGCTGCAAAAACAAGGATACGCGATGGACTCCGTAGTGCCCGCCGGCGAAAGAGTATTTTTGCGGGCGACAGCAAACTTGAGTACCGGTGGCATTGCAGTCGATCGCACCGACGAAATCCACCCGGAAAACGTCTGGCTGTTTTCCAGAGTCGCCAAAATTATCGGTTTGGACATTGCCGGCATTGACGTAGTAACTCCCGACATCTCCCAACCCCTGCGCGATGTCAACGGCGTCATCGTCGAAGTCAACGCAGCACCGGGTTTCAGAATGCACGTCGCCCCGAGTCAGGGTTTACCCCGCAACGTCGCCGGCGCCGTCTTCGATATGCTTTTCCCCTCGCCTCAACCCAGCCGGGTGCCGATTTTAGCGGTAACGGGAACCAACGGCAAAACTACAACTACTCGCCTGCTTGCCCACATTGTTAAGCAGACCGGTCAGATTACTGGCTACACGACAACAGACGGCACTTACATCGGCGATTATTTGGTAGAAACCGGAGACAATACCGGGCCGCAGAGTGCTCAGTTGATTTTGTCTGACCCAACGGTAGAAGTGGCCGTGCTGGAAACGGCTAGAGGCGGAATTTTGCGATCGGGACTCGGCTTCGATCAGTGTGATGTCGGCGTCGTCTTGAACGTCGCAGCCGATCACTTGGGAATTGGCGACATCGACACCGTGGAACAACTGGCCAAACTCAAGAGCGTCCTCGTCGAGTCGGTAATGCCCAAAGGCTATGCAGTTTTGAATGCAGACGACACGCTGGTAGCGCGGATGGCGCAGCGTGTCAAGGCTCAAATTGCCTATTTTTCGATGAACCCGGACAACGAACTGGTTGCCAAACATACCGCTGCGGGCGGGCTGGCAGCGATTTACGAAAATGGGTATTTGTCGATATTGAAAGGCGATTGGACGCTGAGAATTGAGCAGGCTGTGAACGTGCCGCTGACGATGGGCGGGCGCGCGCCGTTTATGATTGCTAATGCTTTAGCAGCTTGTTTGGCAGCTTTTGCCCAAGGATTGAAAATAGAAGATATTCGATCGGCTTTGTCAAGCTTCCAAGCATCGGTGGGTCAAACTCCCGGACGGATGAATTTGTTTAATTTGGGCAACTATCACGCTTTGCTCGACTACGCCCACAACCCCCACAGCTACAAAGCTTTGGGCAGTTTCGTGCTGAATTGGCCGGGACGGCGGATCGGGGTAGTAGGTGCCCCCGGAGACCGACGAGATGAAGATTTTGTCACGCTGGGCAAACTTTCGGCCGAGATGTTCGATCGTATTATTGTCAAAGAAGATCTTGACAGGCGCGGGCGAGAACCCGGTGTTGTGGCCAAGTTAATTTGCCAGGGAATTGCAGAGGCAATTTCTGCAGGAACCGCCAACAAATCTCAAGTTGAATACGAGTTGATTCTCGACGAAACAACGGCCGTTAACAAAGCTTTAGATGAGGCGCCGGCCGGCAGTTTGGTAGTGATTTTACCTGAAAGCGTCAACAAAGCTCTGACTTTAATTGAAGCCCGGAAACCGATTCAGGAATCTGTGGTAAATGGCACTAATGTCGATCGCGTTTCCGAGTCGCGAGACAGTTTAAAACCGACTGTGGTTAACCAAGGCTAAATTCTGAATTTTAATTGAATGGGTAGGTTGGGTTTACTTGTGTTAAACCCAACCTATTTTTTTTGAAATTAATACTATTTTTTTTGATTTCTTTGTGCATTGAACAAATAGTATACCCATCGCTCTACTGACCAAATAGCTCATGACCTTGAATTATTGTCATGCACTAGCAACCTGTTTTTAGCTCAGAAAAAGGATACAATATTTTTGAGATGGGTGGCAATCGCTCTCTCGATCGGCAATTCAAACCGATAGAAGTATACAATCAGGAAAAAGTAAGCAGCAGGATTGAAGCATGAATGAGAGCGATCGCACGCGAGTCGAAACATTCATCAAGCGCTGGGCGGGTTCTAGCGGTAACGAGCGGGCAAACTACCAGTTGTTTTTTGCCGAAATGTGCGATGCGCTGGGAGTCGATCGCCCTTTTGATAAAGGCAGAATTCCCAACGATCCCTACTGCTTTGATAAAGATGTCAAAATTTTTCACCCCAGTGGCAAGGTGACTCCGGGCTTTATTGACTTTTACAAAGCCGAGCATTTTTTGATAGAGGCAAAACAGGGCGGAACAACGAGCAAAAAGGGAACGGCAAAGCGGGGGACAAATACCTATTTGCGAGAGATGGAAAAAGCGTTTGTGCAGGCGATTGCCTATACCCGCAGTCTCAGCAGCAAACCGCCGTTTTTGTTAACTTGCGATATTGGCGATCATTTTGAATTATGGATGGGTTTTAGCGGCGATTATGGCGGCTATGGGGCGCGGCGAGAAATCGGGCTAATCGAGTTGCGGAAAGCCGATGTTTTCGATTTGTTTGTCGATATTTTTAGCAATCCGCAACAGCGCAACCCGGAGAAAATTGCAGCGCGGGTGACGCGGGAAGTGGCGGCGGATTTGGCAGAGTTGGCGAAGCGGATGGAGGCGAATGTCGATCCGCAGCAAGTCGCCCAGTTTTTGATGCGCTGTATTTTCACCATGTTTGCTGAGGATGTGGGATTACTCAAAGAACATTTGTTTACGCAGGCGCTGGAAACGCGGTGGATTCTCAATCCGAAGACTTTTAAGCCGGAAGTAGAGGCGCTGTGGGAGGCGATGAATGAGGGGACGAGTTTTGGTTTTCATGGCAAACTGTTGCGGTTTAATGGCGGATTGTTTGCGGAGTCGCAGGCGTTTGCGTTGACAAAGGCGCAGTTGGAAGTTTTGTTGCAGGCGGCGAAGCGGGATTGGTGCAATGTGGAACCGGCGATTTTTGGGACGTTGTTGGAAAGGGCGCTGGATTCGAGGGAACGTAGTAAGTTGGGGGCGCATTATACGCCGCGATCGTATGTGGAACGGTTGGTAAAGCCTGTGGTGATGGAGCCTTTGGGCGATCGCTGGATTGCGGTACAAGCGGAGGTTAAACAGTTGCTCAACGCGGGGGAATCGGAACCGACTGCGAATCAAAGAAAAAAGGCGAGATCGGTTTTAGAGGCATTTCTGACGGAGTTACAAGGGGTGAAGATTCTCGATCCGGCCTGCGGATCGGGTAATTTCCTCTATGTGACGTTGGATTTGTTGAAAGGGTTGGAATCGGAGGTGTTGCGGCGCTTGGAAGATGTCACCGGATCGGCGCAGTTGCGGTTGGATATTGCCCAAGTCAATCCCAGTCAGTTTTTGGGAATTGAGATCAATCCGAGGGCGGCGGCGATCGCAGATTTGGTGATTTGGATTGGCTATTTGCAGTGGCATTTTCGGCGGTTTGGCGATATTCCCCCGATCGAACCGGTGTTGCGAGAGTACAAAAATATTGAATGGGGGGATGCAGTGTTGGCCTATGACGGGATAGAACCGGATGTGGATGCGGCGGGGAAGGTGAGAACTCGCTGGGGCGGACGGATGATGAAAAGTCCGGTGACGGGGGAAGATATTCCCGATCCGACAGACCAAGTAACAATTTATCGGTATTTGAATCCAAGGGCGGCCGAGTGGCAGGAGGCAGATTATATTGTGTCGAATCCGCCGTTTATTGGGAATGCGAGAATGCGGGAAATCTTGGGAGATGGGTATACAGAAACGTTGCGGAAAGTCTATAAAGATGTGCCGGATACTGTTGATTTTGTGATGTACTGGTGGCACAAGGCAGCAGAATTGGTAAGAGTATTAAAGATTTATAGATTTGGGCTAATTACAACTAATACTATTAGCCAAGTTCGCCAACGTAAAGTTATTGACTTTCACCTATCGCAAAATAATTCAATTCAATTGTTTTTTGCTATTCCCGATCATCCTTGGGTTGATGAAGGTGCATCGGTCAGAATTGCCATGACCAGTGCTGGCTTAAAGACTTCTAAAACTCATAAAATCAATCAGATAGGAATCGTAATAGATCTAGGTAAAGCTGAAACCTCAGAGGATATTACAGAACCGATCGAAATTCAATGGCTTACTGCTGGAGAAATCTTTAGCAATTTAACCTCCTACGTCAACTTTACTTCAGCTTGTATTTTGAAGGCTAATTCAAATCTAAGCTCTACAGGAGTGAAGATTCATGGAGCAGGTTTTATTTTAACTAAAGAAGAAGCCTTAGCAATGGGATATCGAGAATCTGGATTGCCAGCAAGAAACAATGATGTTATTAAAAAATATATGAATGGACGAGACTTAGCTAGTTATAGTCGTGGAGCTTTTGTGATTGATTTTCAAAATTTTTCACAAGAAAAAGCTTCTCAATACCCGGAACCATTTCAGAGAGTTATTGAAATGGTTAAACCAGAACGAGAAATAAATAGAGATAAGCAAAGACGAGAAAATTGGTGGCTCTTTGGTCGTTCAAACAAACAAATGCGTCAATCACTAAAAAATTTATCTCGATATATCGCAACTGTCGAAACAGCTAAACATCGAGTATTTGTATTTTTGGATAATGATGTTATACCTGATAATAAATTGATTGCTATCGCTCTTGATGATGCTTATTTTCTAGGAGTTCTATCTAGTAAAATTCATGTTAAATGGGCATTAGGATGTGGCGGACAGCTTGGTCCTACCCCTGTTTATGTCAAAACAACTTGCTTCGACCCCTTCCCCTTCCCCGACCCCACGGACACCCAAAAACAAACCATCCGAGAACTCGGAGAACGCCTCGACAGCCACCGCAAACGAGTCCAAGCTACTCACCCCGAAGTCACCATCACCGCGATGTACAACCTCCTCGAAAAACTCCGCCAAGGCGAACCCCTCGACGACAAAGACAAAGCCTTCAACCAAAAAGCCCTAGTCTCCACCCTCAAACAAATCCACGACGAACTCGATGCCGCCGTATTTGCCGCCTATGGTTGGGAACCCACCCTCACCGGCGACCAAATCCTCGAAAACCTCGTCACCCTCAACGCCCAACGCGCCGAAGAAGAACGCAACGGACTCATTCGCTGGCTGCGCCCCGACTACCAAGCCCCCGGCGAAACCTACATCCAACCATCCCTTGCAGGTATCACCACCGAAACCGAAATCGCGATCGCCCCCACGGAACAACAACCTTTCCCCAAAACCCTCAAAGAGCAACTTTGGGCCATCCGCGACTTATTTCGCACCCAAAGCGGCGAATGGACAGCCGCCCAAGTTACCGCCCATTTCAAAGGCGCCAATCGCAAACAAAAAGTCATTCTCGACTGTCTAGAAAGCCTCGAAGATTTGGGGATTTTGCTCAGTCACGCGGAAAATGGCATGACATTCTGGCATCTAGCAGAAGTTGGAAATGCCACATAAGCTTGGCTTGGCAATTGTTAGCAAAAAGATTAAAATAAATTATAGAGTTACTCCCAAAAATTTTCCATGCCTCCCGAAGAAATCCTCCTACAATACTGGCGCGAACTTGCCCCCGCCGATCGCGCAAAAGTCCTTCAGTTTACCCAAGCTCTAGCGCTCAAATCTTCACTTGAATTTACCCCCAAAACACAACTCGGTCAAACCTTGTGGAAACTTCGCCAACGGGCGATCGCCAACGGTATGAAACTCCTCAATGAAGTGGAGTTAGAGCAAGAAATTGCCGATCGTCGAGGTGGCTACGGTGTCTGGTAAACTAACTTATCTGGAACTCTATTCCATTTGCAAATACTCCAACACCAGCAGCCGCAAATAGTCTAGCATTCGGATATAAGACCGCATTTGAAGATAGCCCGATCGCGTCTCATCATAAAACTGAGCGATCGCAGAACGATCGAACACCCTGAGCTGATGTAACTCTGCGATCGCTTGCTCGCGATTCTCAACCTCTGCGCGCTCCTCAATCTGACTAGCATAACCGCGAATACTTACTGTTACTAACTCAAGCTCCTCCAGAAACGAAAAATCTTCCTCGGAACCAAGATACCTCTGAGATATCTCTTTGCGCTCTGATTTAGTGTTTTGATAGTCAACCCTCAACTGTGCCAAAAGTTGCACAATAATATCTTGTTGAATCGCTAATTTCTTCTGAACTTGTGCCATATCGCTATTCCTCATTAATGCCATAAGTCACGATTTTCTCAACACCATACTGGTCAGGTCGCACAATTAAAAACTCATAGCCATTTCGGTAAACAGCGGCTCCATCCTGCCGATATCCCGTGCGAGGAACTCTTACAGCACCTCTGGTGTTGAAGTTGTGTGCCTTACGCAGATATTTGAGTGGATCAAATCCTTTTCTTTGTGAATGGTCTAACACACTTTGGGCCACAGTTCGATAAGTTCCTCTATCCCATTCAGACAAATATTGCTGTAGTTCGATAACTTCAGTATTGGAATAGTCTTCAAACAGTCGCTCTAAATAAGGATCAAGGGATGATTCGTCTGGCATTTTCACTCTAATTCCAGAGGATATTATTTATCATAGCTTTCCAGGAAAAAGACCGATCGCCTTTTATATCAAATCCACTCTTCATCGGAATGATTCATCTCTCTCATCTCTTCCTCTGTGTTCTCTGCGTACTCTGTGGTTAAATCATTCCGATCCAATCAGAAGTGGTATTACCCCTTAACAACCGCCCACTGAGTGACCGGTGCAAGCGGTTTCCAACCTTGAAAAGAACCGATCGCCCCTACTCGCTGAATGCCAATTCTAATGAGTTCCCCACCATAACGATCGTGCCATTGCAAAACTTTAAACTCGCTCTCAACTGTCACCGCATTAACAACTAATCGGCCGCCTTCACCTAAAGCATTCCAGCAAGTTTCCAGCACAGCTTCTGCAGTGACACCGCCGCCGATGAAAATAGCATTCGGTTGAGGCAAATTTGTCAGGGCTTCCGGCGCTTCTCCCGCAACGATTTCGAGTTCGGGAACGCCGAAAGTCGAGGCATTTTCAGCGATGTATTGCAATCGAGTCGGATGGCGTTCGATCGCGATCGCCCTGCACCGAGGATGACTCCGCATCCATTCGATCGCGATCGAGCCACAGCCCGCCCCCACATCCCAAAGCAACTCTCCGGGAATCGGTGCTAACGTTGACAGAGTAACGGCTCTAACCTCCCGCTTGGTAAGTTGTCCGTCGTGGCGATAAGCAGCATCCGGCAAACCCGAGGTACGAGGGAAAATCACGGTTTCGAGATCGGCTGCAACTGCGATCGCGATCGTGTTCAAATCAGCCAAATCCTCTGCATTCCAGGCTGCTGCCACCCTCTCGATCTGCCGTTCCGCATCCCCTCCCATCCGCTCGAACACGGTCATCAAACTGCTGCCAAACCCCCGCTGCGTCAACAATTGTGCCACCTTTCCCGGCGTGTGTCTGTCAGCGCTCAACACCAGCAAGCGCGCGCCCGGCGACAAAGCAAGGGCGATCGATGCGATCGGGCGATTTGTCAAACTGAAAGTCTCAACATCCGCCAAAGCCCAGCCCAGACGGGCGCAAGCAAGACTAAAAGCCGATGCAGCGGGAATTACAGTCATTTCCGAAATAGGAATTTTGCGCGACAGCGTGACCCCAATTCCGTGACACATCGGATCGCCGGTTGCGATCACACAGACAGACTGTCCCCGGCGGCGGATGATTTGATCGACTGTTGCTTGTATCGGCGAAGCCCAAAGCAATTGTTCGCGGGTGTCGTCGGTTGGTAGCATTGCGAGGTGACGGGCACCACCAACAACGACTTGAGATCGATCGAGTAGTTGTCGGGCGATCGCACTCAATCCTGATAATCCGTCTTCGCCAATCCCCACCACCGACAGCCATTTGTGCATTGAATCCTTACCGCTAATCTCATTTCCGGTTGCCTTGGAATTATCAAACTCGATAGTCATCAGTGATTAGTTATTAATTATTAGTTATTAGTTATGTTTTATGAGTCGTTAATTGTTATGTCCGCTCTCACAAGCAGAATAAAATTGGTTAGTAGTGAGTACGATCGTCCGAGGGAATTTTATGAGGACGATCGTACTCACTACTAACGTTATAACTCACATCTTGCACCATTCTGGCTAGCACAGGCTTGCGGGCCTGTTCTACAAAGAGTCGATTTTATTGTGGGGTGGGCAGGAGAACCGACCCGTAAAAGGCTTATTCTTATTAACAATAGTGCAAGATGTGAGTTATAACGGTTATTTTACCGGACTAAATATTAGAATAAAGTCTATAAAAATATTTTTCCCCAAACAAAAAGCGCCCCTATTACTAGGAGCGCTTTTTGTTTATCTCAAGTTAAAAATTAACCATTGATAGAAGGAGCAACCATCGCCACTGGGGTGACTTCACTTGCAGCCAAATCAAGCGGGAAGTTGTGAGCATTGCGCTCGTGCATTACTTCCATACC
>NZ_JAUBPS010000007.1:0-127421 GCF_036700865.1 Microcoleus sp. S13C4 | reverse complement strand
AATAGCATCTATAACTGGATGGGATTACATTTTGTCAGCCCTAGCTACTGTTGCATGATTTTTGAAAATTGGTATTAATTGAAGCTGCCAAAGAATTTGCTCGCTCCGCCGCCGTCGCCTCCCAAAAACCGCCGCATCCCGCCGCACAGTGGGAGCAAATAGCAGAATTGTGGCAGGAAGGTATTAACAGACTAAAATTGATTTCTGTCGATAACCCTGGGTATCTCGACGCTCAAACCAAACTCGCTCAATATCAAAAAAATTTAGGAATTACCCAGATTAGACTGCAAGCAGAAAAAGAGTCTACAACAGCTTTGCAAGCAGCTAAAAACTTGTTTGCCAACTTGCAAAATAATGTGAATTCTCAAAATCCCGGTTACTCCCTCAGCCAGTTGCAACAAATTATCAATCAATTAGAATCTGTGAAACCCGGGACAACTGTTTATCCCGAATCCCAAAAATGGCTGCAATCTGCTCGCAAGAAACAGCAAGAATGGCAAAAAAAATAGCTGTTGACGGTTGACGGTTGACTGTTGACTGTTAACTAATGACTAATGACTAATGCCAACAACCAACTGCCAACTGGCAACTGCTAAGTGACAAATTACCAAGTGGGGTCAACATACAGATTAATTGTCACTTGCTTTTTCCCGGAAGGGATGCCGGAAATACAAGCACAAATCGTATCTCCGCCATCAATTTCTACTTCGCAAGCGTGACAAGAACCCATGAGGCAGCCAGTAGGAATAGAAACCCCTGCACGTTTGGCTACATCTAATAAAAGCTCTCCCGGTTCAGCTTCAACGGTCACGTTATCGGGTAAAAAACACACTTTTGGCATTGAATGTGAACCTCAACTCTAATAAACAATAATCAACAGTCAACAGTCAACAGTTAACTAATTAACCTAAAATATGCTTGATATCTAAATGCTTTTCCACTGTATCTGCTAGAGAGTCTAACAGAGCTTCTCGGTGTTCTCGGTAATTAGGAATACCTGTAGGCAACGCGCGAAGTCCCCGCTGCTGCCGCAAGTGATTTAACCAAGCTCGGCGCCAAGCTCCGTTGTCAAATATGCCGTGCAGGTATGTACCCCAAATTGATTGAGAAGTATTGACAATTCCTAAACTAGCATCGTCAAATAGCGGTTGAGTCAAATCGGACTCTAGGATTTGCGTTTTTCCTTGATGAATTTCGTAACCGGAAACGGGCAAACCCGGTTGAGGATAGTTAGATGTTACGATGCGTTGGCGGGCAATTTTGTTCGGTGCCATCGCAGTTTTCAAAGGTAGCAATCCCAATCCTGGAAATTCTCCCTTTTCTCCCTCAATGCCTTCTCTATCGGTGATACTTTCTCCCAGCATCTGAAAGCCACCGCAAACTCCCATAACTGTACCGCCAGCTACTAAATAATTTTGAATAGCTTTGGCCATACCTGTTTGGCGCAGCACCTGCAAATCGGAAATTGTAGTTTTAGAGCCTGGTAAAATCACGGCATCTGGATGGCCTAAATGGTCTTTTGGGCTGACATATTTGACGGTGACGGAAGTTTCCGATTCTAAGGGGTCAAAGTCGGTAAAATTGGAAATTCGGGGCAGGCGGATGACTGAAATATTGATGTCGGTTTGAGAATTGGGAGAACGCCGATCGAGTAAATCGAGAGAATCTTCTGAGGGAAACACTTCGTCTATCCAAGGAATCACCCCAACTACCGGGATTCCCGTCCTTTCTTCTAGCCAAGTCAGGCCCGGATCTAAGATCGATTTTTGCCCTCGGAACTTATTAATAATGAATCCTTTAATTAAAGCTCGTTCGTCGGGATCTAGTAATTCCAAAGTACCGATAATGTGAGCAAAAGCACCGCCGCGATCGATATCAACTACTAGCAAAGTCCGAGCCTTTAAATATTTAGCTACCCGCATATTTGTTAAATCGCGGTGTTTGAGATTAATCTCAGCAGGGCTGCCGGCTCCCTCACACACAATCATGTCAAATTCTTGCTTGAGAAATTCTAAAGATTCCCGAATAGCTTGCCAGCCGATATCGAAATACTGTTCATAATATTGAGATGCTCGCACATTGGCGATCGCCCGGCCCTTCACAATCAATTGAGAAGTCATGTCTCCTTGTGGCTTGAGCAAAATCGGATTCATTTCTACCCAAGGTGCGACGCCCGCAGCCCAAGCTTGCACTGCTTGAGCGTAACCAATCTCTCCGCCGGCCGCTGTGACATAGGAATTCAGTGCCATATTCTGACCTTTAAACGGAGTTACCCGCCAGCCTCGCCGAGAAAAGATTCGACACAAAGCTGCCACGAGTAAAGATTTCCCTGCGTGAGATGTTGTTCCCACGACCATAATTGCTTTCATAATATTAAGGAAGAAGGAAGAGGGAAGAAGGAAGAAGGAAGAGGGAAGAGGGAAGAAGGCAGAAGTAAAAAGTAAGAGGGAAGAGGGAAGAAGAAAGAAGTAAAAAGTAAGAAGTAAAAAGTAAGAAGAAAGAAGTAAAAAGTAAGAAGTAAAAAGTAAGAAGGCAGAAGGCAGAATCAAAAAAAATTCTGGTTTCTACCTTTTGCTTTTTGGGTCAAGATGACGGGTTATCTTCGCCGGATACCTTCTCCGACTTGGATTCAGTGGCCGGTTTAGCAGTTTCGACTAGATTCGGATCGGGGTGATTCGGGGGACTCAATTCCGTTTGTTCTGCCTCAGAAGAGAGTTCTTCACCTGTAGATTCGATCGAGATCACTGATACTGAAACCGTTTCCACCTGCACGCTCAACCCAGGTTCTCCCGGTACTTCTATGTCTACAGGCGCTGCCATTTCCACCACAGTCATTTCCAGAGATACAGCAGGGGCTTCTGCTTCCGTTACGCCTGCTGCTGCTTCGGGTTCACCAACCGCAGCCAGCGGTGTCTGGGTTTCCAGAGACACAGCAGGGGCTTCTGCTTCTGGTACGCCTGCTGCTGCTTCCGGTTCGCCAACGGCAGCCAGAGGTGTCTGGATGTCAGCGGACGATCGATCTTCGATCGGAGTTTCCCCTATTTTGTCAAAACTCGCGATGTCTGCAGCCATCAACTCGGCCATTGCTTCAACATCGGTGGGAAACGGCACTCCCAGGCTTGTTTCAACAGCAGTGTTGCTGCTTTCGGCGGCCACTTCCGCAGCCGCCTCGGCTAATTCGGATTCGAGAATTTGGTCGATACCCGGTGCAGGAGTTGCCGTTATTTTAGATTCAGGTGCGATCGATTCTGGAGTCGCTGAAGGTTTTGGCGTCTGGGGAGTTGCATCAGACTTGTTTTTACCCGCACCGAGTCCCAACATACCGCCGAGACTATTTTTGAAATTGCCGAACAGACTTCCGAAACCGCCGGATTTTTTAGCTGGTTTAGGAGGAGTAGGGGCCGCCGCTGCCGCCGCTTGCGACTCTTTAACGGCTGTCCTCCATTCTGTTTCCTCGTCAAAATCATCTGCTTCTGGCTGCTGTGGAAGCTCTGGCTGAGCCTCTGCTGGCTCCACAATTGGTGCAACGGCAATTTCTGAAATTTCTAGAGGTAAAGGTAGAGGAGTGAAGCTGCTGGCTAATTCGGCTGGGGTTGGTGAAGTCTCAGCCGCAGGAGTTTCGACTGAAAACACTGGTATTTCTGCAATTGCAGGTGGTTTCGAGTCGGGAATTCTCCACTCAGGGGCGATCGCACTTTCAGTCATCGAAGCGATCGAACTTTGAGGAATACTTTCAGCTATGGGGGGAATCGTCGGCTGTTCCTCTAGCTTTACCTCGCCCTTATCCAGAGTGGGTGCTGAAACCACATCTGTTTTCGGTTTGGGCGATCGAACAAACTTAGGTTTTTTGGCTGCGGGTTCTTTTTTCTTGGCAAACAAGCCAGCAAACGGCACACCTGCAGCAGCCAAATTCGCCGACTGAGGAATCGGCGTTTGCTCAGCAACGGGCGTCAACTGCCGGCGCAAAGTCAGAGTTTCCCAGGCAAACCAGCCCAACATCGCCACGCCCGCCATTTGACCAAGCAGGAGAGCACCAGTAATTCGTCCCGCACAAGCCCATAAAATTAACGCATAAAAAAGCCCTACCCCGCTCCACGTAAAATCACTTTTACGGTGAACTTCTGGAAAAAAGAAGGCTGCCATGTAAATACTGAAGCTGCCTAGACCGACCGCCAACGCCAGAATGTATGCAAGCATATTGTCGGTACCTCCGCTGTGTCAAATAACTTCTACGCGCTAATTCTACCTTTGAGAGAGACTCAACGGCTTCTTTCTCTCGGATCATTCTCGATTTGTAGGGAAGTTTGGCAACGAACCAGTGTAAGGAATTTAACACGTTCAACGGATGTTGACGGTAGAAGTGCGAGGAAAGATTTCCCACTCTCCCCACTTCCCTAGGGCCCATCACCCCCTATCCCCACACCCCCTATCCCCATCACCCCCTTCTCAGTGGTGATAGATGTCACTTAAACTATGCCCGTGCGATCGCACCAAGCGACTGAGGATGTTTATATGTTGTAGGTGTAAGAGGAATTATGCCCTAGGGCGTATGTATTGGAGACAGTGCCATGTTAGAAAAACTATTGTTAGCTGCCGGCTTAACCTTATCGCTTCACATATTTCCCGGACTCAGCACTTCCGCGCCGTTACCGAAAAATTTGGTATTGCGATCGAGCGATCGCCCGGCTCAAACCCAGAAACTTCCCATCGTTGCAGTACCTGCGACCCTCACGCAGAACGTCCAATCCTAATGATACGTGCCAGATCATACGTGCAAGTGCGATCGAACTTAGGCAGAGTCTGTCTAATATTTTTTTCGAGCTCTTCTTTTTTCTATGTGACTGTTCACAACTCATCAGTTTGTAGTCAGGGCTTTAGTTCTCATTAATATCAGCTAATAAGGACTAAAGCCCTTACTACAAACCGTAGGCCAATAATTAGTAGTAGATAGAACATTAATTCCCATAAAATACTAAACAAATCTCAACATCAGGCTGTCTTATAGAGATATTCAAACCTTAAAAAACTTCGGAAACCTTGAGTAAAGGCTCAAAATAGATATATGATGTCAGATTGAGATCGAAGCTAATAATACCAATTTATTGTAAAGTTGCACATATCTCGATCCCCCTAAATCCCCCTTAAGAAGGGGGACTTTGATAAGAATCTTGTTCCCCCCTTATTAAGGGGGGCTAGGGGGGATCGGATTCTATGCAGCCGCATAAAAAATTGGTATAAGCACATTGACTATTAAATCAAGGAAAGTAAAAATGGGACTTAGTGATATTCTCTTGAATGAAAACCACAGAGAAACTTTTGTGGATGACTGTGTGAAGTTGATCGACCAACAAGTTGCGGCAGCGCCAGGATTGAGTGGTATGGCTCTTAAAGCTGCCTACTCTACTGTCAAGGGGATACGGGCTGACTATTGCGCCCAAGTCGTCGATCAACTTCTGCCAGAAATCTCGATCGCACTCGATCCGATGTGGACTGAAGCCGTAAACAATGGCAACCCAGTAGAATATCTCGCCCAAAGAAAAGGTGAAGTAGCAGACGAATTGCTCCAGATAAGTGACAAAAGGGTCGAGAAAAGCACCAGATCGATGGTTAAAGGCGCCTATGCCAAACTCCGCCCCTCAGCTAAGACTTACGTGGAAAAGGGAGTACCGGATTTAGCCGAAATTATTAATAAATATAGTGCGGCCTGATAAGTGAGCAACGGCTAAAAAACACAATACCCAGATACCCGGCTTGTTCAAAAAATCGGGTATCTAAAATCCGACTTATTCGTAAGTTTGTAGTTAGGAGAGAGATTCCTAATTTTATGCTTATCCATTGCCAATTACCCATTGATTTGCAGCCAATATTTTCAACATCGCTTGTCCGGTAATTCCCAACCCCAAAAACATTACAAACATCGCACTAATCGCCGGCATAAATTTGACTGCTGTGATCTGTTTGGGCAGTTTATCAAAATTCCGTTTGGCATAAACTAAGATTAATCCGATCGCACTCAGCACTAAAGCCAATCCCAAACTAAACGCTACCACTAGCGTCATCCCCAAACCAATATTGCCCAAAGCAGACGCGCTCAGCAACATTACCAAAGCGGAAGGACAAGGCAACAAACCCCCGGAAATTCCCAACGCTAATAAGCTTTTCCAAGTAATAGGATCACCGTCAGCACCGGGCGGCAAATGTGAGTGAATCCGGCCGTCTCCGTGATGGTGGTAGTGGTGAGATATATCGGGTTTTACAGGCTTAAATTCTCGCTCCCAACTTCCTCTACTCAAAAGGTTTACTGGCTCTTCACATTCCGCAGTAAAGACTTTACTCCTTAAAAACCAGTTTTTATTAAAAATTTTAGTTTTAATTTTTTTGAGAACTTCAGTCCGCACTACCAACCTAGTCTTAATTTTTGATAAGAGTAAGTTAAACCCGATTAAGGCTACTAATAAACCTGAGATTAAACTGAGCCAAGGATCTAATTTGTCGGGAGCGATTAAGTTAGAAGCAAACAAAGTAATTCCGCCCACAGCAAACACGCCGGCAGTGTGAGTAATTGTAGTCGTCGCTGCTAAAAACAAAGCGTGTAGGGGAGTCGCCCGCGAACCTACTAAATAAGCGCCTACTATTGTTTTTCCGTGTCCGGGGGACATCGAGTGCACGCATCCCCAAGCAAATGCTCCGGCTACTGCTAGCAGCAAACTCCAACCTGAATCCCAGATAGATTCATTTCCTACTAACAAAAACTCCCGGTTTTGCGTCGTAAACATAAAGCTTTTTACAGCACCGGCTTGCACAATAGTAGCTTGACAGGTAGCTGTTACCACTCCGGGCAAAAACAGATTGTAATTAATCCGCAATTGGTCGTGTTTTGATATGGGAATTGAATCAGGTAAACCGCGGGTTTTATCTTGAGGAGGTGCGGGCAAGGTGTAGTCTAAAATTAAGGTGCTGTGGGTATTTGGCTGCTGGATTAAGCTGGCGGTTTTAGCTGCTATTTCTAGCGGGTGTACTGTTAGGGAGCCTTGAATCTTGCTACTGTTGGTGATGCGAATTTGTTGGCTGAAAAATTTTTCTAGCTGTGTTTGGTGGCTGCGAACTTCAGCAGGTTGTAGCTGGCCGTCTCGATTGTCGTCGGCGAAGCTTGTTAAGCCAGTTGGGAAAGTTAATGTTACTTCGGTTTGCAAATCGTTGACTACTATTTCTGCTACGGATAAGTCTGACCAGTGCGAGTAAACGGGTCTGGTTGAGGTTGTTAATAAGAAGGAAATTGTCAGAAAAAATAGGATAAATGATTTTGAAATTCGGTTCAGTTTGTACGGCATAAATACATTTTTTTCGGTATTTTGTTTGGTGGTTTGTGATTTTTTAGGCGCGCGATATTTTCGTAAGTCCCACAGTCCGCCGGGGATTGAAATCCCCGTCTCATAGCGAAACTCGGTTGAAACCGACTGAATAGCTAATCAAATTCAACAATTGGGGATTTCAGTCCTATGCAAGACAAGTTAAACTTTGAGGCAGGGGTTTCAACCCCAGGCGGATTGACGGAGTGCCGAACTTGGCCGAGTTGCAGCTATTAGCTAATCTCAAAATTCATAGCTTCCCAAGCCCAATGCTTGGCGAGCTCGATCGTCAAAACTCGGGTCAATTTCCTTGGACTTTTGAAAATAAGCGCGAGATTCGGTATCTTTACCTAAAGTCCGGGCGATCGCACCAGCCCGGTAAAACATCCCCGCATCCCGAATCCCCGATCGCACTATTTCGGCCATCACTAGATCGGCCTTTTGCCATTCCCCAGCGGCGGAAAGCGCCCAGGCTAAAGTATCCAGCGTGACAGCATCCCGCCGAATTTTCACCTCATCCTGCATTAACGCCAGCGCTTCGGCGACATCCTGCGATCGACCTTTTTCCAGCAGCAAACTCGCCAAATCGCGCCGATGCCCGAAACCGCGAGCTCCAGAAACCTGTTCCTGTCGCAACCCCGCCTCTGCTTTGTCGCGCAGTCGCCGGGATTCGATCGCATCTCCCTCGAACTCTTTAACTCTCGCCATACCGCGATCGACAATGCGATCGAACACAGTCGCAACCCCGCCCGAATACGCAGAAACCTTGCTGTAATAGCCTTCTGCCTCCCGATAATTACCCTGCCGCGTCTCCAAATCCGCCAAATAAATCAGCGCTAGCGGGTATCGCGGAAGCAACCGCAGCGCCTCCAAAAACAGCGCTTTCGCCTGCACAAACTGCCCACGACGCGCGTAAAATCGGCCCAAGAGCGATCGGGCCCGCGCCGAACCCGCTACCTCTCCCGGTTCCTCCGCCACCATTGCTTGCTGGTAATCCTGCAAAACCTCAGCATCTCGGCCCTGAGACTCTCTCACTAAAGCTCTCAAAGTGAGAGAACCCAAGTTAGGAATCCGCTTAACTAAAACTTCTGCGGCTGCATTTGCCTCGCTCACTTTACCCATCGCTAAGTGAGATGTAACTGAAAGGGCGATCGCATCTTCATTATCAGAACCCACCTGTTTAGCCAAGCGCAAAGCAGTAGCAAAATCGTGTCTGGCCTCGGCAATTCGAGCTAAAACTAACAGCGCACCTTTGTTGTCAAAAGGTAAATCGGCGATCGACCTTTCAGCCGCCTGTTCTGCCAATAAAAACCAACCTCCCTCCCCAGTAGCGCGAGCCATTTTCAAATAACATCCCGCCAGTGCCGCCCGATTCAAACCGCTGCGGGAATCTACAGCCAATCGCTGCTGGTAAAAAGCAATCTCTTGCTGAATAGCTTCCTTTTGATTAGGATTATTTCTTAAGGTTTCCGAGAAATTATAGCGGTAATTAGCATCGAGATTTTCGGGGCTTCTGTTAGAAATTTTATCGGCAATAAAACGCCAATTAGGAAATAAATTTACTACTCCCATCCCAACTAAAGGAACCACTATCAGCAGCCACCACCAGAAAATATCCGATTTTATTTCATGCTTAGTTTTAGTTTTCATACATCCGCGTTAATCAGCGTTCATCTGCGGTTAAAAAAGTATTTTACATCTGTCATTAGTCAATAAACCATAACTAATGACAGATGACTAATGACTAATTAGGCAAAGCCAAATAAGGAAAATTCGGTTCTAAAGGTTTGTGTCCCTGAGCCGGATTTCCCGGAGTTCCGTTATATGAAACGTTATCGCCAACCGGAGAACCCACCAAAGCTCCCAGAGTGATATCAATAACGTCGTCCATCAGCATACGACCTCCGATCAAACTTCCTTGAGAATTTGTAGCGCTAGCGTAGCCACTGGTTTTTGTGGTATCGATCCGCATAACATCGGGCAAGAAAGCTCCGGCGATCGCATTTGGATCGACATTATCCTTGCCATCCAAAAGATCCACAGCATTCAGAGTAGCAACAGCTTCCTGCCGCACCGGAGCAGCAGCAGCGCTCAAATCCAATCTCGGAGGAATATTATTAAATGCCTCCAGATAAGCGGGAGAAACTATCAAACCCTCATTAATTGCAGGTCTCGCCAAACGCTCGAATTGTTTGAAACCGCCAGCTCCATCCCGGATCGAAACAGTTGACCAAACATCAAAAGTATTCGCCCCAGTTCCTGCTTGCAAAAATGCTTTCGGAACGCGCACAGCAATTGTATTGACGTTGTAACCTTTTGTAAAGTCGATCGCTTGATTCGGTTGCTTGAAACCTACTTTCGGCCCCGTTCCCAAAGCTCCAGCGCGGACTCGGAAAAATTGTTCCACATCAAAGAAAAACGGGTCTTCCCGCAAACCTGCAAATACAGTCAAGTTAGAACCGCCCACAGGTACTGTATTCAAAACAGCATTAGAATTCAACGGAGTTGTGGCAATTAGCCCGCCATTAACTGTAGTCTTAGTAGTTGTCTCCGAGCCGCCGCGAACAACAGTTACAGCTACCGCTTGCATACCTTGATTGTTAGGCGGACTGAAGGCAAACCGCAAGATAATATCGGCGCGTCCAGTCGGGGTAGAATTCACGTCACCCACCTGCGTGATGTGAAATTGGTAGAGGGCTGTAGTGCTGAAATAATATTGATAGCGGGCTACAGACCGGGGATTTGAATTCATTGTAAAGACTAAATCCCCGTCCGCAGCACTGGAGTTTTGGTCTTTTTCTCGATATACGTAGAGGTCGGTTAAGTTGACAGCGCGACCTTTGATATCGACTTCGCCGTCGTCGTGGTCGGAAGCGGCAATTATCCCGGGAGTTAATACAACAATTAGAGCTACTTCAATAGCTAGTATGGTTCGGCGAATTTTTTTTGTGAGCTTCACTCTTAGCACCTTTATTTCAATGATATTTTTGCACAAATCAATGGTAAATAACCTGCATTCGCGGGTTTTACTTTTGTAGCAACAGGTTAAAATCTGTCAACCTGTCGGGCTTTTGCGCTGTTGCTGAGCCTTCTCCTATTGGTGGTATACGAAGGTTTGACAATTTTGGATCTGTGCTGCCAGATTAATTTATGTAAAAAAGTGCGTTATTGAGGATTTATTCGTTCCCGGAGTATTCTTGGGAATGCCTGCTCAAAGACAGAGCCTGCCTCGATCTAGTGGAGCCAGAGCCTTGCTTATATGAATTTCCCGGCTCTTCTTGGGAGCGAGCGAACAGAGCTTAGGAACGAGTGCAGGGCGCAATTTTGACTGTTCAGGCTCAGGGATTTCTTGGTTCTGCATAAAGCGGATTGCTAAGTCTCAAAAAAATCACTAATTAAGTGGTAAAATTCAAGCTGACTTGGGATTTTTACAATTCAAAGCACGAGAAAATGAGCCCTAAAAGGCCTATTCTAGCTGGTACCCCCAACTTTAAACTTACAATTATGTTCTGTAGGGATATACGCCGAATTTTTAATTTTGGATCTGTGCAGTCAAAACAAAAATTTTCGGTACACTGAAATGACAGGCCAGAAGTCAGGCGATGAATCGCTGCTTTTAGTGCAGATTGCCCGGAAAGACCAAACGGCATTAGCTAAACTTTACGATCGCTACGGTCGTCCAAGTTACGCTCTCGCTTACAAAATTCTGGGTTCGGTAGAAGAAGCTGAAGAAGTGGTACTCGATGTTTTTTCCCAAATTTGGCAAAAAGCAGCAACTTACGATCCTTCTCGCAGTCGAGCAGATACCTGGTTGTTCATGCTTACCCGCAGTCGTTCCCTCGATCGGCTGCGAGCAGTACAGCGAAGAGTCCGGGCTGCTGAAGCTTGTCTGGAAGAGGCTAAAGTACCCATCTCTAGTGTTGCAGAACCGATGGAAGATGCAATGTTTAAAGAACGCCGCGAACAAGTCAAAGCGGCCTTAGAAAAGCTGCCAAAGGAACAGCAACAGGCGATCGAACTAGCCTACTACCAAGGGCTGACTTGCGCGGCGATCGCGGCTAAAACGGGTATCCCGACAGGTACAATCAAAACCCGAATTCGGTTGGGTATTTCCAAATTGCGTCAAGCTTTGAGCGAACAATTTTAGATGGTCAAAAAACACAATTTAAGTTGTTTAACATCACTCTAAAATTATGGCATCTCCAATCATCCATCTTGAGTGCGAGGGCCGCAGACAAATTTAAAGTTTAAAATCAACCTAGGCTGAATTACTTAATTAATGGCGGAAAACAGATGGAAATGATGCCAGACGAGGAGTCTATCATCCTTGCAGCCCTTCAAGCTCTCGATACCCTCGACGAGTCAGAACGCGGCGCATTTGCAGAGAGATTGAAAGAGTTCGCAGAACTTAAAGGTGAATTAGCGGCTTTTGAAGCCACAATTGCCGCTATCGCCTACACAGTCCCCCCAATTCCAGTCGCCCCCAACCTCAAAAACCGCCTGTTACAGCGCATAGCCGAACTGCCGCCAACCCCGACAGAATCAGTCAATTTAAAGCCCATTGTTACCTCCCCAACAGAAAACAATACTCCATCTTTAATCGTGCGATCGCACGATGTCAAATGGAAATCTTATGGAGTTCCGGGAGTTTCGTTCGGCAAGCTTTACATTGACAAAAAAAAGCGCGAAATTACCTGCTTGATTCGATTAGAAGCGGGAGTAACATTTCCCATGCACCGACACGCTGCCTCGGAGGAAGTGCTTGTATTAGAAGGAGACTTAATTGTAGAAGGGGAAATTTGCCATCAAGGCGATTACATTCGATCGGTTCCAGGTTCCACACATTCGCCCCTCACACAAGGGGGATGTTTGCTGTTAATGAAAACTTCCATAGACAACGAAATGCTCGTCTGATATTATGTCGATTGAATAGCCTACAGCTTGGAGGGCGGGTTTATGTAGATATTTTTAGTTATAATTATAGATTGTTGGTGAAACCCGCCCCTACAATTATTTGGGTTAATTTACCGGAGACGCTCTGACTCAAAAACACCGCTTTTATCCGCATTCGGCGGTTAAAAATCCCAACTATATCACGTAATTCCAATGCTAAAATACTCGCGTCTAACTGCTGTTTTGTCCGTTATTATTATACAATTGGTTCCCAGCGACAAAAGCGCGATCGCCCAAGAACGCGAAGGATGTTTTCTGGTCAATTCAGCGGGAGAAGTAATTAACTTAAATTTGTTGTGTTCGCCTCAAGAATTCGACATTAAGCTGACAGGAAACGATGGTAAATTTCTCGAAGACTACAAACGCTTAGCAAAAAGCTACTCTCCCGAAGCCACGGATAATTTACTGCAAGCAATCCAAAGGGCACCTGGTCAAAAAATTGCGGCTGCTAAAAGAATGTGTGCGGAAGCAAAATCTGGACTTTCTCTGCCGGAATTTAAATTAAGAGCGATCGGGCAAGCTGCCAGTATCGAAAATCCAACTGTCAAAGAAAGTTTTCTCGCGGATGCCGATATTATTACCACCCTTGCCGCCCACCATTATTGCCCGGAATTAGCCAGTAAGTAATATCATGAAATTTGTATGGAGACGGTAAGACAGCATCTCTGTTTTGATTTTACAGGAGTGTAAGGGAGACGTTCGCACTCCTAAAAAACGCTTTTTACAAAACTGAGATTCTCGTACGTTAAGGCGGCGTTTTTACTTGCAGTTAAAATATGAATTGTCATTTTGTCGGGCAACAATCCATGAAATTACCGCACATGAGATGAAACATTTAAAATCAAGTTCCGCCGACTTGCGGGATTTATTCAAAGACAGCATTACAGTTAAATATCTCGCGGAACCGCTGAAAGCTGTCCCCGCTTGCGATGATGCAGCCAAACTGCGATCGTGGATGGAGGCCCGCGATTTTGACGTGATCGGGATCGAAGAAAACGGCACGGTTTGTGGCTATGTAGAACGATCGCACTTAATGACAGGCAAGTGCAGCGACTACCAGCAAATTTTTCACCCCTCACAATTAATCGCCGCCGCCACTCCTTTAATGGAATTGCTGCCGCTGCTGCGAGAAAAACCGAGATTATTTGTATTAGAAAGCAACAGGATCAACGGTATTGTTACTTGCGGCGATTTGCAAAAAGCACCGGTGCGGATGCTGCTGTTTGGATTGGTGACGCTTCTCGAAATGAATTTATTGCGGATCGTGCGGATTTACTTTCCCCAAGATTCTTGGCAACAGTGGCTTAAGGGCGATCGCATCTTAGCGGCAAAACACCTTTGGGAATTGGGGCGATCGCGAAATGAAGCAATTGACTTAATCGATTACCTGCAATTCTGCGACAAGCGAGATTTAATCCTGACTTCTGCTGAAATAGTCGATCGGCTGGGGCTCAAATCCAAACGCTACGGAGAGCGTTTTTTAAAGTCAGCAGAAGCATTGAGAAACAAATTAGCTCACGCTCAAGATTTAATTAACGGTTCTTCTTGGCCCGAAGTCATTTTTTTAGCCCAGGAAATAGAAGCGCTTTTGCAGCGGTGCGAAGAAATTGAAATGGCTGCACCTAATAAAGGAGAGAGCATTTAATCCTCGTCTTTTAGAGAGAGACTTTGTTTCTAGAGTCGCCCTTTCACTTGCCTATTTTGATAGAGGAAGGTGCGCCGAAGCGCACCCTAAATTTAGTTTTTAATTTTTAGTTTCCTGTTAGTATACTGAGGAACCCAGCCTTGAGCAGTGGTGTAATACTGCAAGGCTTTCAAGTACAGGGACGGAGTGAGATAAAACCAATGTTCGGTATTGGCCGGCACTTTAATGTATTCTTCAGCTTGCAGCATTAATTGTACCTGAGAGCCGTTAGAATACACAAACCCAAAAACGCATTCCCCAGCTAAAAGGTGAAGAACTTCTGCATCTGTGTGGGTGTGAGTGCGATCGCTTTGAGTCATCAGCGCGTAAATCTGCTGCGAACCGGGATGCAGCACTTTTAAGTCGCACCACTGATATCCGCTGGCGCGCTTAAACTGTTCAAACTCGCTATTAAATGCTGCGAGAATCTGCTGTTTTTCGGTTACATTGAGAATGTCTTGAACGAGCAGTTCTTGAAACGCCGGATTTTCGTTTGTGGGCAGGGAATCGATCTCAATATTTAAAACTGCCAGTTGACTCGCGATCGCCCGGATATCCGTATATGTTCTACCGTCTTCTAGTTGCAGAACAGCCATATTACCACCTAATGTGTTGAGCTTTGAGGGAAATTTAGTTTCCATTTTTAAGCTGCTGTTTTAAGCTTTCGTCAAAAACTAAACTTCGGATTTTTTTTAATAATAGCCGATCGCTAAAATCCTCTATCTGCCTTCATAATCATCAAAGAATTACCACACATGAGATGATTTGTTGAGTTATTTAAGTTTTATTTCTAATTCTCAGAGTCTGGCTGGGAATGCAGATCCATAGGCTGTGGCTATTTTTTAGGGTTCAATGTTTAAACGGGCGATCGGTAAAACACCGCCTACACCATGAAAAGACAGAAACACAGGCTCAATCTATAAAATTCCGGTCAGATTAGCTTACAATACAAGACTAAACCTCAAAATTACGGCGCAGCCTAATTGCTGCTACTTTTATGTCTCTACCTATAGTTGCTATTATTGGACGCCCCAATGTAGGCAAATCGACGATCGTCAACCGTTTAGCCAACACCCAAGACGCGATCGTCCACGACGAACCCGGAATCACGCGCGATCGCACTTACAGACCAGCATACTGGGGCGATCGGGAATATCAAGTCGTAGACACCGGCGGGCTAGTATTCGACGACGAGACAGAATTTTTGCCTTTAATTCGCGAACAAGCAATGGCAGCCCTCGCAGAAGCCAGCGCAGCCATTTTCGTAGTAGATGGAAAAACCGGCCTCACCGGCGGCGACGAATCGATCGCATCTTGGCTGAGACTGCAAAAAGTCCCAGTCATTCTCGCCGTCAACAAGTGCGAATCCGAAAATACAGGACTCACCCAAGCAGCAGACTTTTGGCAATTGGGACTCGGAGAACCTTACCCAATTTCCGGCATTCACGGCAACGGCACCGGCGAATTGCTTGACAAATTAATTACTTACCTTCCCACCGAAGTATTACCAGAAGTTGAGGAAATTAAAGTAGCAATTATCGGTCGCCCCAACGTCGGCAAATCGAGTTTGTTAAACGCATTTCTCGGAGAAAACCGCGCCATAGTCAGCCCGATTTCCGGCACAACCCGCGACGCGATCGACACCTTAGTAGAACGCAACGGTCAAACGTACCGCCTGATTGACACAGCCGGAATCCGCAAAAAGAAAAACGTTGAATACGGTGCAGAATTTTTCGGCATCAACCGCGCTTTCAAAGCCATCCGCCGCGCCAACGTCATACTGTTAGTAATTGACGCAATTGACGGCGTTACCGACCAAGACCAAAAATTAGCCGATCGCATCAGCCAAGAAGGTCGCGCCTGCATCATAGTCGTCAACAAATGGGACGCAGTAGAAAAAGACTCCGATACCATCTACGAGTACGAAAGAGAAGTAAGAACCCGACTTTATTTCCTCGACTGGGCAGAAATGATTTTTGTTAGCGCCATGAGTGGACAGCGAGTTGAAAAAATCATTGAATTAGTAGACAAAGCCTCCGACGAACACAAGCGCCGCGTCACTACCGCCGTGATTAACGAAGTCATAGAAGAAGCCACAAGCTGGCACTCAGCCCCAGTTACCCGCCAAGGAAAACAAGGCAAAATCTATTACGGTACTCAAGTGCGATCGCAGCCACCGACAATCGCCCTATTTGTCAACGATCCCAAACGCTTCACCGAAAATTACCGCCGCTACATGGAAAGCCAATTCCGAAAACACCTAGGCTTTACCGGTACACCAATGCGGCTACTTTGGAGAGGCAAAAAAGTTCGTGCTACCGAAATGAGCACAACCAACAGAGCACTGCGCGTGAAGTAATTCTCGACTCTAGATTAAAGAAAAAACGCAGTTTAATGATATAAGCAAATTGCGTTTTTTTCTTTTCTCTTCCTTCTTTGTCTTCCTACCCTTCGGGAACGGCTTCGCCGAACGCGTCCTTAGCGTCTTCGCGGTTCAATAAATTAGAACTATTGTAGAAGTCCTTTTTTGCTACAGAAACCGCAGATGTAAGGCAGATAAACACAGACAAACGCAGATAATTTCCAGATGATTTTGGAATGAATGCAAGAGGTCTATTAATTTTATTAAAAATCTCAAATTGACCACATGGATTTACTTCGCTCGCTTCCCATAGGACTCTACCTAGAACAACCTGTAACCTGGCTTCACCGGCTAGACTCCCGCGTAAAACTCGCCTGGTTGATGACATTTCTGATTGCGCCAATACTCGCCAATCCCATTTGGCGGTTGATGCTAGTAGGAATGTTAATCGTACTGACACTAATTGCAGCAATTCCCTGGCGCGTGTGGAAACAGCAAATGGGACTGCTGCTGCTATTCTGCCTATTAGTATTTGGCCTCAGCGCGATCGCCCCCGACGGACTCTCCTCAGAACACCAGCCCCGCATCCCCGCCGACGAATTAACCTTTTCCCAACAGCCCGCAACTCTTCCACCCCCTCAAAAGCCCAAATCCTGGTACCAATCTTTTAACTTAGGCTCAAACTCCCTAATCCCCAATCCCAAAGCCCAAAGCCCAAATCAACTCCCCCAACCCACAAACTACCGTTACGTTGTATTCAAACAAGGCCCGATTAAAATCACCCGCAAATCCCTAGATTTAGCTATCAACGTCAGCACCCTATTTTTCACAGTAATTTACAGCACCAACCTCTACCTTCTCACCACAGCCAGCGAAGAAATCACCGCCGCGATTGAAAACTTAATGCAGCCCCTGCGCCGCTTGAATTGGCCTGTTACCGAAATAGCATTAACATTAACTCTATCTTTGCGATTCATTCCCCTAGTATTAGAAGAAATACAAAATTTAGTGCGATCGGTGAGTACCCGAGCGATAAACTGGAAAAAACTAGGATTTCGTCGCGCCGCTCAAGTTTGGTTGATGATAGCCGAGCGGCTGTTAGAAAACTTGCTCCTGCGAGCTGAACAAATTGCCAGCGCCATGAAAGTTCGCGGCTTCACCAGTCCCGATCGACACCGTGTAGAATGGCACCAGTTGCAATTGAAAATCCGAGACTGGATCGCCCTCGGCTGCTTGCTTGTCCTCTGGAGCGCCCGCTTGGTTTGGGGTTGGGACAGTTAAGATTTTAGATTTTAGATTTTAGATTTTAGATTGAATAATATTGAAGAATTGGGAATGACTGATTCTAGCTGGGTTTCAAGCACTGGTCTACATTTGAGTCAGTTTGGTCTGGTGGGCCACAGTCCTGCTAAAGTAATGGAGACAAATATTTAGAGAACCAAGACCTTGAACATCTATCTTGGGACAGATATCGTATACGTTCCGCGCATACAAGCGGCATTAGATCGATTTGGCGATCGCTTCCTCGAAAAAGTTTACACGCCCGCCGAACAAAGGGATTGCGGGCAACTAAATTCTCAACAGAGCAGCATTAAAGGTAAAATGAATCGAGTTTCCTGCAACCAACTAGCGGGGCGCTGGGCAGCAAAAGAAGCCGTTGTCAAAGCTTTAGGCACGGGATGGCGGGGAATACGGTATGCAGATGTGGAGATTCGGCGCTCCGCAAACGGTGCTCCCAATGTGCAACTGCACGGAACCGCAGCAGCGCACGCCTCTGTTTGGGGAAATTGCCAGTGGCAATTGAGCCTCAGCCACGACGGAGACTATTGCACGGCTACGGCGATCGCCCTTTGTAGCCCGCTGTCAAACAACGCCGTCGGGCGATCGAGCGAAACTAAAATCTAAAATCTAAATCTTTAATCTAAAATTGATCGATTGTGAGCGTGAATGACTACCGAAACTTACCTGAATCATCCAAACTTTGGCCTCCTCTTCAGGGTATCCCAGGTTGAAGACAGCCAAGAATTATTTACCACCCTATACGCCCAGCGCCTGTTTTTTTTGGTGACAAACGGCCCTGGCGGGCTGAGATTTGAACCAATCAGCCGCTCCGACGCTCGCCTCATGGTCGAAATTCGCCTGCGAACCCTGCGTCGCAGCGGTCAATATCAGGAGTACGACCAATTGCAGACCATTCACCAGCGCACATTTCAATAAGGAAAATCAGTAATTTGGTAATTGGTAACTGTCTTAATTTTCCTTCCCTCCAGTCAAGAGCGTTGAGTAACCATGACCATTGCCTCTCGAATTCACAGCATTCGCCAACACTTGCCGGAATCAGTGCGGTTAATTGCCGTTACCAAACAGGTACAGACTGATGCTATCCGCGAAGCATACGACGCCGGTATCCGGGATTTTGGCGAGAGTAAGGTTCAAGAGACAGCCGAAAAACAAAGCCAACTGCAAGATTTACCGGATATCAACTGGCACTTGATCGGGCACTTGCAAGCCAACAAAGCCGCCAAGGCCTTAGAGCATTTCCAGTGGATTCACTCTCTCGACAATTTAAAACTCGCTCAGCGACTTTCGCGCTTGGCGGGCGAAATGTCCTGCTCTCCCCAAGTCTGCCTGCAAGTCAAAATGTTGCCCGACCCGGACAAATACGGCTGGAGCGTTCCAGAACTGCTTGCCGACCTTTCAGAACTCAACAAATGTCAGCATATCAAAATTCAAGGTTTGATGACAATACCCCCACTGGGGTTAAATGACTCGCAAATCCTAGAATTATTTAACAGCACCCGCGAACTTGCTGACAAAATCCAGCAGCAAAATTTGCCCTGCATTCAAATGCAGCAGCTCTCGATGGGGATGTCGGGGGATTATCATTTGGCAATTCAAGCAGGTGCTACTATGGTACGGCTAGGACAAACCTTATTTGGCTCTAGGAGGGGATAAATAATTGAAATCTTCTAATAAAGACAATTTAGGTTAAATATAGAGTAGTCAGCCACCCGCGACTAACGCGCAACGCGAGTATAGTCGGGGCAGCCAAGTCGTGAAGGAGCGTGAATCATGAATATTTTTTCTAAACTGCGAGATTTTGTAGGCATCAACAATGAGCCTGAGTACGATGACGTGTACGACGAAACGGAAGGGGAGCGCTATCAGAACTTCTACCAAGCGCCTGAACCCAACGCCGCTGCCGTCGCAGCAGCAGAAGAAGAACGTCGTCAAAATCGTAGAATGCGGGAGCGGTCAGTAGTAGGATCGACAGGTATGGATGTCGTTGCACCAACTGCGGGAGTAGGGTCAGTAATGAATAACGTGATAGGAATGCCTGGAGCTATGAACGGGATTTCGGAAGTAGTAGTAATGGAGCCGCGCACTTTTGAAGAGATGCCGGCAGCAATTCGAGCGCTTAAGGAACGGAAGTCTGTGGTTTTGAACCTGACGGTGATGGACCCAGACCAAGCGCAAAGAGCTGTGGACTTTGTGGCGGGCGGTACTTATGCCCTGGACGGTCATCAAGAGCGAATTGGCGAAAGTATTTTCTTGTTTACGCCTAGCTGCGTGCAGGTGAGAACTCAGTCTGGTGTGGTTCACGAAGTGCCTCCTGCTCAAGGACGCCCTCGTCCTGCTGCTCCTGCACCGACAGTGTGGCCGGCAGAACAAGCTCCAATCGCTCAGTAGTCTGTTGACTGTTGACTGTTGACTGTTGACTGTTGACGGTTGGCAGTTGACGGTTGGCAGTTGGCAGTTGGCTATTGAAAAATAACTAATAACAAATAACTAATAACAAATAACTAAGCTGTCGCCCATTTAAATTGTAGGTTCAGGGCGGGCGAGACGCCCACCCCACAAGAGTTTGATGATTTTTTGACATACAATTTAAATGCAGAAGAGCTTAATAACAACTAACTAATAACAACTAACAAATGACTAATATAAAATTTGGTAGTATCGGCGGCGGGGTAATGGGAGAGGCTCTCTTATCCCGCTTAATTGCACAAAAAGTTTATTTGCCTTCAGAAATATTGGTGAGCGACCCACAACTTCAACGCCGCCAATTTTTGACGGAAACCTACGGGATTGGAACAACAGCCAGCAATCTAGAAGTTGCTGCGGCTACAGAAGTGCTGTTTTTGGCTATTAAACCGCAAGTTTTTGATACGGTAGCTTTGGAGTTGGCCGTGGCGGCCGATCGCAAACAGGGAAATAATGGAGAAACGGCTAATTCCCAGCCAGAAGCGCTGGTAGTGTCGATTTTGGCTGGAGTGCCACTGAGCAAGCTTGAACCAGCCTTCCCGGGGCGGGGAGTGCTGCGTGTGATGCCGAATACTCCAGCAACGGTAGGAGCAGGAATGAGCGCGATCGCCCCTGGAAAACTCGTGCAACCAGCTCATTTAGAATTGGTAAAGCGCATCTTTCAGGCCGTGGGAGAAGTGGTAGAAGTGCCTGAGAGTATGCTGGATGCGGTGACCGGGCTTTCGGGTTCCGGGCCTGGTTATGTAGCAATTTTGATTGAAGCCTTGACAGATGGCGGAGTTTGTGCTGGACTGCCACGGGCGATCGCCTCTCAATTAGCTTTGCAAACTGTATTCGGTACGGCGAAGCTAATGCAAGAAACGGGAATGCACCCAGCAGAATTGAAAGATCAAGTTACAAGTCCCGGCGGCACGACTATTGCGGGAATTGCTAAATTAGAGAGTAACGGCTTTCGTTCTGCGCTGATCGAAGCAGTGAAAGCAGCTTGTTTGCGTTCTCAAGAATTGGGCAAATAAAAAGAGAGAATTTAAGATGGCTTATAGCGACTTCAAGCTGAAGGAACTTGTCAAGCAATTTGACTTAACTCTTAACGAAAATCAAGATTTATTTGCCGATATATCAGAAGTAGAATCTAGCGAAATCCTGAAAGTAGCTTTGAAAGAAAACGCAGCATTAGCAGTAGATATAAATACGGAAAAAGCTCGCTCTGAACTGATTATCGCACCCATTTTACTTGAAGTTAGGCGACAATTAAATTATCAGATTGGTCTATTTTCCGGTTCCGAGTTTAATGTAGCTCCTGAAAAAGGATTAAATGGAACCTGTGATTTTTTAATGAGTTTGTCAGCGGAACGGCTGTTTATCAGCGCTCCTGTTATTACCCTTGTTGAAGCTAAAAAAGAAGATATTAAGGCTGGTTTCGGGCAATGTGCAGCGGAGATGTTAGCGACTCAGTTATTTAATCAGGAAGAAGGAAATCACATTCCAATCATTTATGGAGCCGTGACCTCGGGTACTGTGTGGAGATTTTTGAAGTTAGAGGGCAATATTCTTTCTATTGATGCGAGCGAGTATTATCTGAGCGCTGTCGGAAAAATTTTAGGGATTTTATTAAGCGCTATACCCAAATCCCCGACTTCGCCGAAGTTGTCTGGATTCTAAAAAGGCGATCGCATTTTACATTCACAGGAGTTACGCATCAATACCAAAAACATCGGGTTTTTCATCAGTGTTAAAGGCTAAAATGCACTATTTCCGTAAAAAACTCGGTTTCTGCATCTAGAACTAATTTAGCAACGGAGGAAACGGCATTGCCGTTTCCCTACCGCAAAATAATCAATCTTCCTGGCTTGGATGTAACTGACATCTTGCACCATTCTCAAGAACGGGCTCTCCGGCCCGTTCCACAAAAGATAAATTTTCTTGTGGAACAGGCATCTTGCCTGTTCCTAAACAAGTAATTGAGAATGGTGCAAGATATAAGATGTAACCATCACCCGATTAATTGTAGTGCCGTGTCCTGACTGTGGGTAATATCAATCGCTAGCTGCTGTTTCCAATTTCTCTCCAATCCTCGGTTCAGTACCCTTCAACAGACGCTGAATATTGCTCCGGTGCCGCACAATTACAAATACGCCGCCCGCAATGCCAAACAATACATAAGCTAGCGGCTGATGTAAAGCAAACATCAATCCAGCAACGCTAATTGCTCCGATAATCGAGCTTAAAGAAACAATTCGCGACACCGCAAACACGATTCCAAAAATTCCGAAAGTTCCCAAACCAACTGGCCAGTACAAACCCAGCAAAACTCCCAAACTCGTAGCCACAGATTTACCGCCGGTAAACCCCAGCCAAATAGATTTGCTGTGACCCAAAACAGCCGAGAAACCTGCCAAAGTTGCCATCCAAGGGAGGACTGTTTCAGTATTTTCTAAACCTGCGGCGGTTGCTAGCTGGCTGGTAAAAGTGAGAGAGTAAATGTAGCGGATTAGGACGATCGCACTTACCCCCTTCAACACGTCAACCAGCAACACCCCCAACCCCGGCCACTTCCCCAAAGTCCTCAGTACGTTAGTCGCACCAGTCGAACCAGAACCAACCTCTCGAATATCAATTCCCAGCATCCATTTCCCCAAGGCGTACCCAGTAGGAATCGAACCCAGCAGATAAGCTGCTATTAGCAATACGCCATTTAAAATTATCCAGCTAGCCATTTTTTAATTTGAGATTTCGTGTACTTTTAAAATTTGCAACCTTTTCCATAGCATAATTAGCAATTAGCAATTACTAATTAGCAATTACCAATTACCAATTACCAATTACTCAATCAAAAATCCTTAGCAGTCGTCAAAGTTTGCGGATCAGCAGCAAATGCCAGCCATAGCGGAAATTGCAGGATTGACAAACTAATTAAATCCTCAGTTTCATCAATGACAATTAGCGGCAATTTGCCATCTTTCACCAGTCGATCGGCTTTTTGAGCTAAAGCTTCGGCAGACTCAAACATAATAATCCCCCGTTCCGGGCCAAAATCGCTGCGAGTAATCCCCAAACAGTCCTGCAAACCCCGGCGCCACTCTCCCAAACGTTCGGGACTGTTGGCGAGCACCAAAGTCCGCACCCGTCCGCCGTAGACGCTTCTGAGTACAGAAATAATAGTCGAAGTAATCAAGATATTTTGCAAGCGCGAACCCATAGTCCGCAAAGCACCCCTTCCTCCTTGGGTGAAAAACCAGTTAGAAACTCGTTCCGCGTGGATGGGTTCAAAAGTGCGGCGGAGTTGCCAAGGCGGCCCGTAGTAGTCGGGAAGAGTGCGATATTGATCGAGGGTGCGGCGAATTTGTTTGGCTTGTTCTTGAAATCCCTGTTCGGCAAATTTGGGATTTACTGGTGCTGAGGATTGAGACTCCTCAGCAGGAATTTGCTTGGGCGTCTCTTGCATCGGTGGCGTCAAATCTAAGAGTTCGGCGGTGGCGGCCAAATCCTGCAAACTGCCTACTAGATAGTCTTTGAAACCCTGGACTCGAATTGCTAAATCTTGGGAAACGCCGGCAAAAGTGGTTCGCATTTCCTTTTGAATTCGATCGCGCCGGCGTTCGAGTTTTTCTACTTCGATTTGCAGCGCTTGTTTGCGCTGATCTAGTTGAATCAAGCCGTCTTGTACCAAACGCCCGATCGATGCTTGAGCGGAACCCAACGCTTCTATAGCATTGGCTTTGTCGGCTTCCAAGGCGGCAATTTTTTCTGTCAAAGCTTGTTCTTGCTGCTGCAATTCTTTCACTCTCTCTGCCAACTGTTCGGTAACATTTTCTGGGATGTGCGTTACCATTTCTGCGGTTGCTGTTGGCTGGGAGTCTGTTGGAAGCTCAATTTGAGCGATCGGACTTTCTGATTCGGCATCGTCGGTGTTGGGCGGAATTTGGGCGATTGCGCCTGCTTCGTCCACGAATTGGGCGATTTCGGCATCTTCCTCGCCCAGGGGCGGGTCGGTTTCGGCCGGGATTTGGGCTTGAAGTTCATTTTGGTCGAGCCACAAATCCTCTGTTTGAGATGGAAGTTGGTACTCCGTCTCTTTCACAGGTAAATCGACTTCGCCGGCACGGCTTGGGGCGGCTGGTTGTGGTTGCGGTTCTTGGGTTGGAGATTCGTCTGAATTCATGGGAAATTTGGTTCGGCGTAGGGCACGGAAAAGTTAAAAATTAAAAATTAACAACTTTTTTAGTCTTGACGGGGACAGCGCTGTTCTAAGCAGGTCTGTAGCATTTTACGATCGAACAGAACCGGCAGAAAGTGAATGCTGTTAATTTCTTTGAAATAGAACAAAATCGGCACAGCGGGCCAAAATATCCGCCAATTTTGCCATTCTCGGTAAGGAAAGCGACGGATTAAGTTGGACGATCGATAAATGTCCAAATCTGTTGGGGTAAATTGTAGCCGGATGGTGGCGGCTTGGTACATCAGAAACAAACCGAACACAGAAAGTGGCAAACTTACCCACTTCTGCACGAAAAGCAGTGGTACGGCCGCCAGTACCAGGACTAGGGGAATCGCATAACTCGGAGCGAGTTCGATTGTACTTGTCGGCGCAGTAGCAGAGGCAGTTGTATTCACGAGTTTAAATCAAGGGTAGTAAACGAATGTTGCCAATTATTCATATTTTATCTGTTTCCTAGCTTACAAGCCTTTGAGTACGCTAGAACCCGTCCCCTGAAACATCAGCCATGTCATGAAAAAGTTCACAATAAAAATAGCCAGTAAAGCCGTCACCACCGCCGTAGTAGTCGATTGACCGACGCCTTTTGCGCCGCCGGTGGTGGTCAAACCCCAGCTAGTGCCGATTACAGCAATCAAGCCACCGAATACAAAAGCCTTAATTGCCGCGCTGCAAATATCCCACAGACTCAGGAAATTGCGGACTGATTCTAAAAACACGCTTTCAGAGATGCCGTACATCGTCGTAGCAATCAGCAGTCCGCCGAGGATGCCGGTGACGAGACACATGATGGTTAAAATTGGCAGCATCAAGCAGCAAGCAATGACTCGGGGAATGACTAAATAGTCTATCGGGTCTGTTCTGAGCATCAGCAGGGCATCTATCTGTTCTGTTACCTGCATCGTACCGATTTCCGCTGCAAAAGCCGAACCTACTCGTCCCGTCACGATGACGGCTGTTAAGACGGGGCCGAGTTCGCGAGTCAAAGACAAAGCCAAAACGCCACCGACGACATTGCCGGCCCCGAGGTTAATAAACTCCCTCGCTACCTGAATAGTAAATACCATGCCGACAAAACCCGCAGTCAGCAAAGCAATCAGCAGGGATTCCGGGCCGACTGCTGCCATTTGGTCGAGGGTGTTGCGGCGGTGAATTTTGCCCTTCAGCAAGTGCAGCATGACTTGGCCGCCCAATAAAATTGCTGCCAGCAACCGCTGACTCCACAAACTGAGGCTCGATGGTGTAGTTGTGCTCAAAGGATTTCGACTCTAGAACAACTGCCAAAAATGAAATCTCTCTACAAATCTTAAACAAGTTTTTTCTATAACATTTAAGATTTCTGACAGAACCGCCCACTGAGGGCGATCGCTGCCTATCGTAGAAAAGGACAAGTTTTGTTTGCTTGTACCTTTCGGCAGTTTAGCTGAATTTACCGACCCTTATGAGCATTTTTCCCAATTTTCTTCGCTCTGTACTGCTGACCAGCCTGTTGAGCTTTGTCGCCCCCATATTGTTAATCGGCGCGGGATTGACTAGCTTTTCGCTGATCGGCTTCGTCCCTGCTCTCCAAGGAGTTGGTCGTTCTGGAGAAGACCTGATTTTGCAGTTCTTAGCTACTTTCGGCAGCGGCTGTCCCCTCCAGGGTTTTTTCGTGATCGGTCTAACTTTTGGTTTGGTGGGTGCTTTGTTTGATACCTACGCTTCTTATCAGCATTCGCGGTGGAGTTAACCGATCTGAAATTGGAGATCTTAAATTTTAGATTTTAGGTTGGAACTTCTAGATGCAATCTAAAATCTAAAAGTGTTTGGCTGCAGTGCGATCGGATACCCGCACCTGCAATGATTTAGAAGTATCGATCGCGAATGTTCGGAAATGCGATCGGTCTTTTTGCGGAAAACCGAATCCCCCTGTTTCTGGAGCTGGAATATATTAAATACAGGTTGAGTCAAGTGTTTCTCAACCCCTAAAAACTTCAGATAGTCGAGGTATTAGTTATGGCACTTATTCGTTGGGAACCTTTGCGGGAAATGGACTCCTTGCAGCGAGAAATGAATCGGTTGTTTGATAGCTTGACTCCGGCAACCGATCGCGCATCTAACGGTGTTGCTTTTGTACCCGCCGCCGAACTCGATGAAACTCCCGAAGCCATCCACCTTAAATTAGAAGTTCCAGGCATGGAAGCTAAGGATTTGGATGTACAAGTAACCGCAGAAGCTGTTGCTATCAGCGGCGAACGCCATCAGGAAACTAAGACTGAAGATAAAGGCATGACTCGCTCTGAGTTCCGCTACGGTTCGTTCCGCCGGGTGATTCCCCTACCCGCACGGGTTCAAAATGACAGCGTACAAGCTGAGTACAAAAATGGAGTTTTGCACCTGAATTTACCCAAAGCAGAAGCGGAAAAGAACCGCGTGGTGAAAGTGCAAATCGGCGGTCAATAAGTGTTGGCTAATTGCTGATAGATAGGGATAGGGCGTGCGGTGCGCGCCCTATTTGTTTTGGGAATTGGGAATTGGTAATTGGGCAAAAAAGCATTGGGCATTGGTAATTGGCCATTGCGAGTTTGAGGAATGATTCTTCCTTTCTCCTTCTTCCTTCTTCTTCCTTCTTCCTTCCATTACATTCTCAGAAAGCGAATCCGTTGCCGAACTTCCTTGTTGCGATTCTTCAACCGTGCTAAACTCCAATAAGCAATGGTTGGTGAGGAGACTTGCGTGCCGAGTCAGGGAGTTGGAGGAAATGGAATTGCATCTGAGTTTGGAGACTTAACCGGGATGACTCGCCAAGAAATCGATGATTTTTTGCGCGGCTTGGGTGCAGAAATCAGAACTACTAGAGATGGTTATGTTGAATATAAATTTTTTGATAAGTCAACAGTAATGATCCGTCCTAACGGTGAAGTGATTAGAACGCCTGCACCGAAATATGGATCAGATGGAAAAAATCTCAACAAAGGTTTGCGTCTCGATAAAGATGGTAAATTATTGCGAACGAGAGACGAATTTGGTAATTTACTTCTAGGTACTCACAATACGGGAGAAAAATTAAATGAGTGATTGGAAGGATGACTATAACTTGCTTGGATTGGGTGGTCTTACATCTTTAATCACAAAAGTCAACGTATCTTCATGGGGAAACGAAGTATTAATTGAATGCGTCTACAATCCAGAAGAAAGATTGCCTTATATCCTGGCATTCAAAGACTGTCGCGATATCAGTTGGACTGTACACGATGAAGAGGCAGTTGCCGAACTGGAAGCTGAATTCTTCGGAATTTCTTTGGGCGATGCCGAACACCGCAAGCCTGCGGTGATTACTACAGACATTTTTGAAATTTCAATTTTGTACGGCAGTTTTAGCATTCAAAAGGGAGAAAACCTAAATGCTGAAGTAGCAGATTCAGAAACCGAGAATTGGGGTATCACAATCGCCCGCAGCAGTATTGTAGAAATTGTAAACCCCCGCGCGGTTAAAATGCCAAGCGGTTAGTAATATTATGTCTGGTAAAATAACTATTACAGTCCTGGACGCACTCCGACTCCTCGAAACTGGGTTTTTCACCTAATCTGCGGGTTTTAACAAAGTATTTTCGTAAAAAACCAGGTTTCAGGGCCCCCATGCGTAAGTCCTATATTATTAGGTTTGTAGTGAGGACTTCAGTCCTCATCAAAAATCTGAGGATTGAAGTCCTCACTACAAAATAATTACCAATTTTTCAAAAAAGACAGTAGGTATTGTTGCCCGCCTCAGTTTACGATACTTAATAGAACTTTTTTCCCAGATGAGGTAAAACACAATGCCTGATATTGTTGATATTGCCGTAGGTGCGGGTTCGTTCCAAACCCTCGTAACAGCCGTGCAAGTAGCTAATTTAGTAGACGCGCTCAAAAGTCCGGGCCCTTTTACTGTCTTTGCACCCACTGACGATGCTTTTGCGAAATTGCCGCCGGGAACTATCACCACCCTAGTACAGAACGTTCCCCAACTGACTAGGATTTTGATGTTTCATGTCGTATCGGGCAAGTTTATGAAAGCTGATTTGGCCAAACTCGGTTTTGTTACTTCCTTGGAAGGTTCGCCGATTAAAATTGATTGTTCTGACGGTTTTGAGGTGAAAAATGCTACAGTTGTCGCTGCGGATATCGAAGCTGATAACGGCGTGATCCATGTGATCGATAACGTGATTTTAATGGGATAACTTCGCTGCCCAATCTCGCTGCGGGAGCAAATGAGGTGCCTTGCTGTGCCGCTTTGCTCCCGATCGCACGCTTTTTTTTAATCGGTTGAAGGTAATTTAAATATAAAAAAGTTGTCTTTTCGGCGGATGTATTTTAAGATCATTATTTGAAAAAGTTTAAAAATCAATAATTATAATATAAGCAAACCAGTTTGGTGAGCACTATGCAAATCCTAGCCGCCAGCCTCAAAGCACAAGTCCGCCAGCGTACCTTGGAACTGCAAGTTCTCAACGAACTTACGGCAAAAGTTCAAGCCGCTCTCAGTGCTGATGAAATTTGGTCGGCGTGTCTGGCACATCTCGATCGCCTGATTCCTGGCGCGGCGATCGCCATTTTGACGTTACCGGACGATCGACTATATCTGCAACACCTACAGCCGTTAAGTGCTAGCACCAGAGCCGAAATTGAAGGGCGCTTGCAAGCTGCTCGCGCTCAATGGCTTGCTGGCAATCGGGACTGGGCGCACAATATCGCTCCTCCACCAATTGCTGAGTTTCAGTCGGTCTTGATGGCACCAGCAAACCCGGATGAAAGTGAAGAATTGTTGGGAGTATTTTTCATTGGTGCACAGCAGGCTACTGCTTTTAATTGGGAGCACCTTGGTTTGCTTCACACTGTAGCTCAAATTTGTGCAAAACAGTTAATAGCTTTAGCGCGTCCAACGACCAGTGTCAAGGATAAATTTCAAAATTATTTTGCTCTGGATTCGGAAAGTCAAGAACTATTGTTGCGGGCTGTAATTGACGAGGCGCCGGATAGAGTTTTTGCGAAAGATAGAAACTTTAGATACATTTTTGTCAATCAAAGTTTTGCTGAATATGTGGGAAAAAATGTTGAGGAAATTATCGGCAAAGATGATATTGAATTAGGGTTTTCAGCCGAATTAGTATTTGGCGAGCGCAACAACTCAATTAGGGGCATCCGTGAGGAAGATCGAGCTGTGCTGGCTGGGGAGAGGGTTCGCAATCCCTACCAGGCGATCGTCTTTGAAGGTGGCAAACAGCACATCTTTGATACGCAAAAAGTGCCGCTATGCGATGCAGAGGGTAATATATTTGGGGTTTTGGGTTTTTCTAGAGAGATTGGTCAATTGCAGGCCACAGATGAAGCCAGGAATCAAAGCCAAGCCAAACTGCAAAAAATTACTGCTAGCGTACCGGGTACGGTATATCAAATTGACTTGCATCCAGACGGCTCGATGGCTTTCTCGTTTGTGAGCGCGGGCTGCCGAGAATTGTATGAAATAGAACCAGAGGCTGCTCAGCAGGATTTTAATGTAATTGTTGAGATGATTCATCCCGAAGATCGAGATGATTTTCTCAACTCTGTCACGCTTTCTGCTGAAAATTTGCAGCCTTGGCGGTGGGAAGGAAGAATTGTCACTCCGTCGGGAAAACTTAAATGGGTGCAAGGAGCTTCCCAGCCAGAATTCCAAGCATCGGGAGAGATAGTTTACTACGGCTTGTTCACGGATATTAGCGCCCGGAAACAAGCTGAACGCAAGCTGCAACTTTATCAACAAATCTTTTTGAAATCCAACGATGCGATCGCGATCTTAGACCCCCAAGGCTATTACTTAGAAACAAATCAAGCTCACACGGCTTTGCTGGGTCACAGCGCGTCAAAATTGTGGGGAAAAACGCCTGCCACTAACATGGGAGAACAGACATTTGCGTCGGTGCTGCAAAGCTTGGCCTCTTCCGGGAGTTACCGAGGCGAAATGACTTGTATTAAGGCTGGGCAAATGGGAACAGTTGAGGTCGAGCTTTCGGCTTTTGCGGTTCTCAATGATGCTGGGGATGTAGTGTGTTACGTAACTGTCAAAAGAGACATCACCGAACGCAAGCGAGCTGAGGAAAAACTAAAGCTTTACCGAGAAATATTTTTAAACTCCAATGATGCGATCGTCATTATCGATGCAGACGGGTTTTTCCTCGAACAAAATCTTGCTCACCAAACGCTTCTAGAATACACAGACGCGGAGTTAGAAGCAGAAGCTTCGCCGCTGGTTGCCGGGGAGCGTTTTTCGGCAATTGCCCAAAGTTTAGCGAAAACAGGAAGTTTTCGGGGCGAAATTACTAACTCCACTAAAAAAGGCCAGACGCTGGCGATCGACGTTGCGGCATACTCTGTGATTAACAACGCCGACGATGTAATTTGTCATGTCTGCGTCAAGCGCGACATTACCGAACGCAAAAAAGGAGAAGAAGAACGGCAAAAATTTGTGTCGCTGATTGAAAACAGCAGCGATTTTATCGGTATGGCTACTCTGAAAGGCAAAACACTGTTTGTCAACGAAGCCGGACGAAAACTGGTGGGTGTAGAGAATCTTTCGGCAGTGCTTTATACGGAGATATGGGATTATATTGGACCCTATTTTCAACAGAAATTCAGTCAAGAGATTTTACCAACAATTATCAGTCAGGGCCAGTGGCAAGGCGAAGGTCAAATGCAGCACTTGGGCAACGGACACCCCATTGATGTTGTGATGAATGCTTTTCTGGTCAAGCACCCTCAAACCACCGAACCGCTGTGCTTTGCTGCGGTAATTCGCGATGTCACCGAACGCAAGCAAGCTGAGAGAATGCTGCGAGAACAAGCAGAACAAGAACGGCTGGTTTCGGCGATCGCCCAGCGAGTCCGGCAATCTCTCAACCTGACTCAAACTCTGAGCACTGCTGTACAAGAAGTGCGACAGTTGCTGGCAACTGACCGCACAGTAATTTATCGTTTTGAGTCCGAGGAAACAGCGCTTGTTGTTGTGGAATCTGTAGGGGATGATTGGATGCCACTGCTGGGAAGAGAAGTTCCAATGACATCCTTTGGGGAAAATTATGTATCCCTGTACAGCACCGGGAAAATTCAAGCAATGGCAGATATTTATACGGCCAGTTTGAGTGAAACACACCGAGATTTACTGGCGAGTTTGCAGGTAAGGGCTAATTTAGTGGTACCAATTTTCATAGGTGATGAAAGTCAGGATTTGGCAGCCGAATATTCGCCGGCAACGGGAATGGGGTCGGCAGGAAATAGTTTGGAAACGAGTCAAAATCGGTTGTGGGGATTGCTGATTGCCCATCAGTGCAGATCTCCGCGCGTTTGGACTGATTCTGAGGTGGATTTGCTGGGAAGGTTGAGCGTGCAATTGGCGATCGCCATTCAGCAATCTACTCTTTTTGAACAAGCGCAGCAGGCCCGAGAAGCAGCCCTAGAAGCGTCTCGAATGAAGTCGTTATTTTTAGCAAATATGAGTCACGAAATCCGTACTCCGATGAATGGAGTGATGGGGATGACTGATTTGCTGCTGAAAACGAATCTTACTCCAGAACAGGTTGACTTTGTACAGACGCTGAAACTCAGCGGTCAAAATTTACTCTCCATCATTAACGATATTCTGGATCTCTCCAAACTGGAAGCCGGAGAAATGCGCTTAGAAATACTAGAATTTAACCTCAGTATCTGTGTGAATGAAGTGCTGGATTTGTTGGCAACTCCCGCACAAGAAAAAGGTATAGAAGTGGTGGCACTGATTGACAGCGACGTGCCGCTGCAAATTAAAGGTGATGCAGCGCGGTTGCGGCAAATACTCACTAATTTGATTAACAATGCTATTAAGTTTACAGAAGCAGGAGAAGTGGTAATTGAGGTGGCTAATGCTAGTAATCCTGGGTTATTGGCAGCCAGCGATAATCAGAAAATTTTCGAGAATATCGAACCCTTAAAAATAGAAAACAAGGACTCCATACTCCTGCTGTTTAAAGTCACAGATACAGGAATTGGGATTGCTCCCGAAGACAAAAAAAAGCTGTTTCAATCTTTTACTCAAGTTGATGCCTCTACGACAAGAAAATATGGTGGTACAGGTTTGGGGCTGGCTATTTCTAAGGAGTTGGTGGAGTTAATGGGTGGCCAAATCGGTGTGGAAAGTACCCCTGGCCAAGGCTCGACTTTTTGGTTTACTGTGCCGACAGTGAAGGAAAATTTAACTGCTGTCGGGACAGCGTGCGAAGTGAATTTAGAAACGGTGCTGGCGGGGCGAAAAATGTTAATTGCTAGCGACAAGCCGACAGTGCGAAAAGTGCTAGTGAGAATGGCTGTTTTGTGGGGAATGGAGGTGGAGGAGGTTGAGAACGGTTGGATGACGATCGCATCTCTGTACAAAGCTGTCAGCGTTAATTCCCCTTACGATATCGTTTTGGTTGATATTCAGTTGCCGGAAATGGTGGCGGGAAGTCTCGAACGCTTGAGGATTTCTGACCCGTCAATGCAGCAGACAAAGTGGGTGGTGCTGACTTCAATGAATCAGCTTGCAGAGGCGAAACGCTTGGTAGATAGCGGTTTTAGCGGGTATTTAACTAAACCTGTGAAAGCTCACCGACTATTTGATTGCTTGGCGAATGCGATCGCCCCGATGACGCTGATTGATGAGCCGCGGGCAAATTCAACGTCCAATCGAGCCTCAGCTATTGACAACCGGAACTTAGCAAGTTTAAAGATTTTGTTAGCTGAAGATACTCCAATCAATCAAAAAGTTGGTCTCAATCAACTCAGAGTTTTGGGATGCACTGCGGATGTCGCCAATAACGGCGCAGAGGCGCTATCTATGGTTGCTCTGAAAAAGTATGACATTGTGTTGATGGACTGTCAGATGCCGGTTTTGGACGGTTACGAAGCGACGCAGCAATTGCGCCACCTGGAAGCGGCAAATGCTGCGGCTGGCAAGATTCAGCCGCATCAAAAGACGGTGGTGATTGCGATGACGGCGAATGCTTTGAAGGGCGATCGCGAAAAGTGTCTGGCGGCGGGCATGGACGATTATATTAGCAAACCTATTTCCATTGAAAAGTTAAAATCGGTACTAGAAAATTGGTCCGCCAAACTAAAAATTGAAACTCCCAAGTTTAATGGCGAGGAACTTCCACACTCTGAGCCAGATCTCGAATCGGTAGTCGATATGGCACGTTTGCACGAAATTTCGGGCGCTGATTTAGAGTTTGAGCGGGAAATACTGCAAACTTTTGTGGTGGATACTGCTAGTTATTTAGAAGCTGCTAAGGAGGCGATCGCCTCGGGAGATATGGAGACACTGGCCCGCCAGGCTCATCAAATTAAAGGTGTCAGCGCTACGGCGGCGGTGCGGTTAATGCCCGAGATGGCAGATCAGGTTCAAAGTCGAGCCGAATCAAATGATTTCGAGGGGGCTACAAAAATCATCGCTGAATTAGAAATAATTCTGGCGCGGGTTCAAAAGGGGCTAGCCCCTGAGTAAGCTGCTGCTATGTTCGAGAGGGAGAAGGGGAGAGGGGGAGAGGATTTGACGAGTGGCGAATACGCCATTGAAATATACAATTTAAATTCGCTAACTGCTGTATATTCAGTAAAGCCGCAACTAAAATCCACCCAGATATGAAGCCAAAACCAAACAGTACAGAACAATCTGCACAGCATCGCACGATCAAAAAGCTGCCAGAAGTTACCATCTTTTTCTGGATTATCAAGTTGCTGACTACGGGAATGGGCGAAACAACTTCAGATTACCTAGCCCATCAGATGAACCCAATTTTTGCGGTCGCTCTGGGGGGAAGTGGATTAGTGATTGCTTTACTAATACAGTTTTTAGTACGGAAATATATTCCCTGGGTCTATTGGTTAGCTATTATTATGGTCGCTATATTCGGAACAATGGCTGCTGATGCTATCCATGTTGTATTAGGTGTTTCGTATCTCCTATCGACTGTAGGATTTTCCGTCGTACTTAGTATTATTTTTGCAGTTTGGTATATGAGCGAGAAGACTTTATCGATTAATCATATTTACACACTTCGGCGCGAGTTATTTTACTGGGCAACCGTTATGGCTACATTTGCGCTTGGCACAGCCGCAGGTGATATGACAGCATCAACTTGGGGTTTGGGGAACTTCACATCAGGTGTACTGTTTGCCTTGTTATTTGCTTTACCAGCGTTCGCATACTGGCGCTCAGGACTTAATGAGGTCGGGGCTTTTTGGCTCGCATATATCCTGACTAGACCATTGGGCGCTTCCTTCGCAGATTGGATCGGTAAATCTCAGGATAGTGGTGGAGTAGGCTTTGGTACAGGGCGGATCAGCATTGTCTTAGCTATTCTGATTTTTGGTTTTGTTGCTTATGAGACATACTCGATCAAAGACAGTTATAGCAATTAATAAATAACTAGATTATTAAGCCATAGGACTTACGCATTGACAAAATAACCAAAGAGTGAATTGATAAAGAGGGAACATCTACTAACGGGTATCGGACAATCAGAAAAATAAGTAAAACCTCGACAGCGCAATGCAATAAGGAGCTATACACCTTATTTTTACTCTCAGAACCCAAGGAGAGGGGGGTGCAGTAGGTTAGCAGAGATATTGGGAGACGTTTCCCATGATATAGCAAAACCATTTGATTTGTAAACAATCGATTCAATCATCACAAGCGTTTCAGGTTGTTCTACATTCATGACTCAAATAGACTTGCTATAGTATTAATCGCTTTTTGCTTAGAGAGAGATATGAACCGAAAGATGTATTCTCGATGATAGAAAAAGTTATTAACTTAGAAGGAGGTATATTAAGTGTTGACGATACAGTTATATAAAAGCTGTATAGTGAACCTCAACATACGGAATAAATTAGCTATTTTTGGTCAGGTTACCATAAGCCGATCATTGGATTGAAGTTAATCACGCTATATTATAGTGATGTTTATGGTAATTCATTGCCAATCAATTACAGAATTCACGATAAAAGAGAGGGTCAAACCAAAAACGATTATTTTAGAGAAATGGTGAGGGAAATCAGAGAATGGGGAGTAAAACCAAGAATAGTAACGGGAGATAGTTGGTATTCAGGAGTAGAAAACTTAAAATTTCTAATCAACCATAAACTGGGTTTTATCTTCGGAATTGAAAAAAACAGAATTGTCTCACTCAAATGAGCCGCAAAAGTATTATCAAGTAAGCACTTTAGAAATGGTCGATGAAGGATTAGTGACTCATATAAAATAATTGGGGGTTTATAAAGTTGTTGAGTAAAGACTTTAAAAAACAAGACTCTAGACATTATATTTTATATCTGCCAGAGCCGTCCAAGCTTAAAGAGAAAAGTCGAAGTGAATTTATCACAATTAACGATGTTCATTGGGGCATTGAAACCTTTCATAGAGCGTTCAAACAAGTATGTGGAATTTGTCGATTCATGGTGATAGACATCTTCGCGATCGAGACTCACATATTTTGCTCACTTCACGCATTTATCAAATTGGAGTTGATGCGCTCGAAAAAGATAATTAGCAATTGGTATGAAGTGCAAAGGAATCTGTTCACTTTAGTTGTCCGCGAGCATATTTTGGCGCACATTAGCAGTGATGGCAGGAGCGAGAATACATAGATAATGTTTTTTGTCAATGCGTAAGTCCTATACGCCACAGCTTAATTAATTTTCTCGCGAACCGGGCAGGAGTGCCCGATCGCGGACAGCTCTTGGCAGCCCCCACGAACGATCGCGTGTAAAGATTTTTAATCTTTTATCAAGATGTTTATCTCAATGTGAAGGAATTGGGAACTCTTATAACATCTTGTGTGTTGTAACTTGTGACACTACTGTATTAAGTTATTGTGGTCAAATATAAAATAATCATTAAGCCGATCGACATGAGGGTGCTTTTCGTCTATCGGCTTGAGACACCAAGACCAGCTTTTCGCTATGCCCGCCCATTAAGTGCGTATTTACGCTCAACGAGGTTTTATGACTCCAGTCATGTTACGCCAACTCTGGTCATTAATTGAGACCACCCAAGCTACTCTGTTAGTCAATTTGGACGATGCGACCTTGGTACAGTGGCTGCTAAAGCAGTTAAAGACGAACTCTGCGCTTAATGGCAAAGAAGCAGATTTGTTGGACGAATACATCCAGTCTCGGCTTTCCCTAATCCGCGATTTAGCTGAGCAGCGGCTAGCACCAGAGCTACTGTGAGCGGATTCAATCAAAATCGGATAAATATTCCAGGGAAGGGCGATGCTTCCTCGCGCTGGGCAGAAATACCAGAAAAGAAACCCGGTTTCAAGGATAAATCTTGGGTTTGACGACGAGACCTCCAGCCAGAAACCGGGTTTCTAACTCTGGGCTCCCAGCTTGCTCAAAAAAAAACAGGCGGGTAGTCGGTGCAGTGGCCAGAGTGCAGCACCGGATGCAGAATGGCTAATTTGAAGCCGGAGGCTGTTGTATATCGCAGATCGCCACAGTTCTCGACAGCTACAAGGTAGGATTGTCAGGAAAGCGTTCTATTAAAATCTATGCGTAAATGGGGATTTCTGCTGCTAGCAAGCGTGTTATTTGTGACACCGTTGGCGTCTTGTAGGGATCGATCGGCAAAAATCGGACAAACACCAGCAACAACAACTGCCGAAGGCAAATCGCAACAAGGTTCGAGCCGGATAGATACAATTGTCAGTCGCGGTAAACTGATTTGTGGCGTCAGCGGCGAACTGCCGGGTTTTAGCTTTGTAGACGAAAAGGGCAAATATTCGGGACTAGATGTGGATGTGTGCAGGGCGGTAGCGGCGGCAATATTTGACGATCCCGAAAAAGTCGAGTACCGAAAGCTCAACGCCAAAGATAGATTTACAGTTTTGCAGGCCGGAGAAATCGACATTCTCAGCCGAAATACCACCTACACGGCGAGTCGCGACAGCACTACCGGAATGGAATTTGCCCCGGTGATCTTTTATGACTCTCAAAGCATCATGGTCAAAAAAGACAGCGGCATCAAAAGTTTAAAAGATTTTGCGGGCAAATCTATCTGCGTGCAGACAGGTACGAGCACCGAACAAAATTTGTCCGACCAAATGCGAAGATTAGGAGTTAAATACACTCCTGTGGTGTTTGAAGATGTGAATGCTGTCTTTGCTACCTATCAAGAAGGTCGCTGTCAAGGTGTTACTGCCGATCGATCGCAACTCGTCTCGAAGCGGACAACTCTGCCGAATTCCGAGAATAATGTTGTTTTGCCGATCGTGATGTCAAAAGAACCATTAGCCCCAGCGGTGAAAAGCGGCGATCCTAAATGGTCGGACGCGGTGAGATGGATTATTTTCGCGGCGATTGAAGCTGAAGATTTGGGAATTAATTCAGGAAATGTAGACAAAATAGTGGCAAGCACTACTGACCCCAGCGTCAAACGTTTGCTAGGAACAGAAGGAGATTTAGGTAAAGGTTTGGGACTCCCCAACGACTACGCCGTCCGCGTTGTTAAGAAAGTGGGGAATTACGGGGAAATGTACGATCGCAACCTCGGCCCCAAAAGTACACTCAAGTTAGAACGGGGTCAAAACAGACTCTGGAAAGATGGCGGTTTGCTTTACTCGCCGCCGTTCCGTTAATTTTAGTTAACTGTTGACTGTTGACCGTTGACTGTTAACAGTTAACCAACCAGATATTTTAGAGAGGAAGGTACTCCGCGCTTACCCGACTTTTAAGGTGCTTGCTAGGTGTACCCTACAAGATATTTTAGGCAGGCTAAAGTTAGGTATAGTGTGCTCTACATTAAACAGTTATGAACCCAGAACCTCAACCGGGCAAATCGCAGAAATTTCCCACTTTTTTTAAAGATATATCAAAACTGCTGCGGGACGATCGCTTCTGGAAAATAGCCGGACAGGCGATCGCCCTAATTTTAGTCATAGTTGTGATCGCCATTCTCTGGGACAATCTGAGCGCCAATTACTCGCAACTGGGGATTGCGTTTGGATTTGATTTTCTCAATTCCCAAGCATCTTTTGACATCGGCGAAAGCGTGATTCCCTACAGTCCCGAAAACAGTTACAGACAAGCTTATTTTGTCGGTTTACTCAACTCTGTGCGGGTGATGGGTCTCGGCATTATTTTCGCAACAGTTGCGGGTTTGACGGTAGGAATTGCGCGCCTTTCCGACAATTGGCTGCTGCGGAGTTTGGCTGGTTTGTATGTGGAAATTTTGCGAAATACGCCGTTATTGCTGCAATTATTTTTCTGGTATTTTGCAGTTTTCATTTCCCTGCCAAAACTCGAAGACCATCAGCAGATGAGGGGGCCGATTTACTTGACAAATCGCGGCATTGCTGTACCTTGGCCTCTGGCTTTGCCGGGTTTTGAGATTTGGTTGATTTTGCTAACTGTCGGAGTTTTGGCGGCGGCGGCGCTGTGGATGTGGCGGGCGCGGGTGATGTTGGAAGAAGCTAAGCCGGGAAGACAGTTGTTTTGGGCTCTAGGTGCGATCGGGCTGAGTGTAATCTTAGCTTTTATTATCACCAAAAACCTGCCTTTTCGTCTAGATTTCCCCCGGCTGACACCAGCCTTGCAACTCGAAGGAGGATTAAAATTAACTCCTGAATTTGCAGCCCTGGTGACAGGACTCAGCTTGTATACTGGCAGTTACATTGCAGAAATTGTCCGGGCCGGAATTCAGTCAGTATCGAGAGGCCAGTGGGAAGCGGGAAAGTCTTTGGGGCTGAAGTCTGGAACAATGATGCGGATGGTAATTTTGCCGCAAGCTTTGCGGGTGATTGTGCCGCCTTTAACGAGTCAGTATTTGAATTTAGCTAAGAATTCGAGTTTAGCGGTTGCGGTTGCTTATCCCGACGTTTATTTTGTGGTGGGCTCTCCAACGTTGAATCAGACCGGTCGCGCGATCGAAGCAATGTTAATTATCATGGTAACATACCTAACAATTAGTTTGATAGTTTCTCTGTTTATGAATTGGTACAATAAAACTGTACAAATCAAGGAAAGATAAATAGGGGAAATTTAATCCATTTTAATTGCAATAAAAGGATAGCGCGTCAAATGGCATACAGTGACTTTAGCTTAGACCGAGTAACTAAAAATTTTGATTTAACGATTTCCGATAAGATGGATATGTTCGCTGCTGTATCAGAATTAGAGTCGAGTACATTACTTGCCGAAATTCTTAAAGATAATATACCGTTAGCCTTGAGCAGCAACACTGAAAAAGCTCGCTCTGAAATGATTATCGCACCGATTTTGATCGAGCTTAGAAAACAGTTAAACTTGGAAATTAGTTTGTTTTCGGGAATAGACTTTACAGTAGATATTGAAAAAGGATTAAATGGAAATTGCGATTTTCTGATCAGTCATTCCCCAGAATTACTAATTGTTAGAGCGCCAATAATCATCATTGTAGAAGCCAAGAAGGAAAATATCAATGGCGGATTGGGACAGTGCGTAGCAGAAATGTTGGCTGCTAGAATATTTAATGAACGTGAAGGCAACGAAATTCCTGCGATTTATGGGACTGTTACTACAGGTACTATCTGGAAATTCCTGAAGTTGCAAGAACAAATTATTGAGATTGATTTAGGTGAATATTACTTGAGAGATGTGAATAAAATTTTAGGAATATTAGCTAACAGTATTAGAAATTAATAACAACTCACAATCTATGGAAACAATACCTGTACTTCCCCCCCCAGCCACCGAATCGCCTACCCCTTGGAATTGGGCGCGCAAAAACCTATTTAGTACCTGGTACAACAGCATTCTGACAGTAGTTTGCCTAATTGTCGCCTTCCAAACTATTAAAGGAATTATCGTTTGGGCAACAACAAAAGCTCAATGGCGCGTGTTAGAAGCGAACTTGCCGCTATTTTTCGCCGGCAGATTTCCCAGCGAATCCTACTGGCGGCTGTGGATAGTAACGGCCATAATTGCCTTGTTGGGAGGATTAACTTGGGGAAACATTCAGCGGCAAGAACGTCTTTGGAATCCGCCTTTACTAATTATACTCGGTGCTGCGGTTGTGGGTGCGGTCATTTCGCCGATCGACCTAACCTCTCGCCTCTACCTCTTAGGAATTATTATCGCAGCCGCCGCCAGCTATGCCATCGGAAGGCAAATTCACCCAAAAATCATGGACTGGATGCCTGCAATTTGGGTTCTTTCCTTCCCAATAGTTTTGTGGTTAATTAAAGGCGGGTTAGGTTTGACAGAAGTGTCCACAAATGATTGGGGGGGTTTAGTATTGACGCTGTTTTTAGCAGTTATTAGTATTGTGCTTTCCTTTCCTTTGGGAGTATTGCTAGCACTAGGGAGACAAAGTTCTTTGCCAGTTGTGAGATTGTTATCAACATTATACATTGAAATTATTCGCGGTTTACCATTAATTGGCATTTTGTTTTTGGGTCAAGTGATGCTGCAACTCTTCTTGCCGCCCGAATATCCGAAATTGGATAGAGTAATTAGAGCCATTGCTGGACTAACTCTATTCAGTGCAGCATACTTGGCAGAAAACGTGCGCGGTGGCTTGCAGGCAGTGCCTAGGGGACAAATAGAAGCAGCTAGGTCGATCGGGCTAAATACACCCCTGCTTACAATTTTAATTGTACTGCCTCAAGCACTGCGAATAGTCATTCCTGCGATCGGCGGTCAATTCATCGGATTATTTATGGATACATCCCTGCTGTCTCTATTCGGAATGTTAGAATTAATCGGAATATCCCGCGCAGTTTTAGCAAATCCATCCTATATCGGTAGATACGCCGAAGTTTACATATTCGTCGGAATCATTTATTGGATATTTTGCTACTCAATGTCCCTAGCAAGTCGCAAAATAGAGCGAACTTTAGGCGTAGGTCAAAGGTAAAAAAAATCTGCGTTCATCCGCGTTCATCAGCGGTTTAAAAATAAAAAAATATGGAAACTAAACCCACAATCCCAGAACAAGTAATCGTAGCAGAAAACGTCCACAAATGGTACGGACAATTTCACGTACTGCGAGGTGTCAGCATGACCGTAAACCGAGGTGAAGTGGTTGTCGTGATGGGGCCCTCTGGTTCGGGAAAATCGACGTTTATTCGCACATTCAACGCATTAGAAGAATACCAACAAGGTAAAATTACGATCGACGGAATCGAACTTTCCCACGACTTACGCAACATCGAGACAATTCGCCGCGAAGTAGGAATGGTGTTTCAGCAATTCAACCTATTTCCCCACTTATCAGTCTTGCAAAACGTCATGCTAGCGCCAGTATGGGTGCGACGCTGGCCGAAGAAAAAAGCTGAAGAAGTGGCGATGCAACTCTTAGAAAGAGTGGGGATTTTGGAACAAGCAAAAAAATATCCCGGACAGTTGTCTGGAGGACAACAGCAGCGGGTCGCTATTGCACGTTCTCTAGCCATGCAGCCTAAAATTATGCTGTTTGATGAACCGACATCAGCATTAGACCCGGAGATGGTGCGGGAAGTGTTAGATGTAATGCGAAATTTGGCTCAAACAGGAATTACAATGGTGGTGGTGACTCACGAAGTCGGGTTTGCGCGCGAAGTGGCCGATCGCATTGTGTTGATGGATGGCGGTGTTTTAGTGGAAGAAGCCCAACCAGAAGAGTTTTTTCAGAATCCGAAGGAAGAACGCACTCGCAAGTTTTTATCTCAGATACTGTAACTGATTTTCAAGTGTAGTCGGTGGGTTTGGCGACGGTAGCAGCAGTAAAAATCGGCACAATTAAGGTAAAATAAAAGAGTGTACAATCAGTCTCTATTTTGCTGAGATAGCTTGCAATGCCATCCACAAAAACTCTGCCGTTAGTTAAAGACTCGGAACGCCTAGAAAGTCGCCTCAAAGAAATTCCGGCGGTTCCTGGTGTATATTTAATGCGCGATGAGAGCGATCGCATCCTTTACATCGGCAAATCCAAAAAACTCCGAAACCGCGTCCGTTCCTACTTCCGCGAAAGCCAAAATCTCAGTCCCCGCATCGCGATGATGGTGCAGCAAGTGCGCGAAATTGAATTCATCGCCACCGACACAGAAGCGGAAGCTTTAGCATTAGAAGCAAACCTCGTAAAACAGCACCAACCTTACTTTAATGTCCTCCTCAAAGATGATAAAAAATATCCTTATTTGTGCATAACTTGGTCGGAGGAATACCCGCGCATTTTTATCACCCGCAAACGCCGCGCAGGTAGTGCAAAAGACCGCTACTATGGCCCCTACGTTGATACAGGGGCACTGAGGAGTACGCTGCATTTAATTAAACGGATTTTCCCCCTGCGGCAGCGCCCTCAACCGCTATTTAAAGACCGTCCTTGTTTGAACTACGACATCGGGCGCTGCGTCGGCGTTTGTCAAGGGTTAACTTCGCCGGAGGAATATCATAAAATCATCCAAAAAGTAGCGATGATTTTCCAGGGAAGAACTCAGGAATTACTCGACATCCTGGAACCCCAAATGGAAGAGGCAGCCGAAGATTTAAACTTTGAAACGGCGGCGCGCATTCGTGACCAAATTAAGGGTTTGCAGTCTTTGAGTGCGGGTCAAAAAGTGTCTTTGCCCGACGATACGGTTTCCAGAGATGCGATCGCACTTGCAGCAGACACCCAGCACGCTTGCGTCCAATTGTTCCAAATTCGTGCAGGTCAATTGGTTGGAAGATTGGGATTTATGGCGGAAATACCGCCCCAACCCCCCGTTGCCCAGGAGGGGCAAGAGTTATCTCAACTTTCTCTTTCCTCCCCCCCTTGGCAAGGGGGGGAACGAGGGGGGGTAGAGGCGGGAGCGATTTTGCAGCGGGTGTTGGAAGAACACTATCAAAATGTCGAATCCGTAGAAATTCCCAGCGAAATTTCTGTGCAGTACGAATTGCCAGAAGCGGAAATATTAGCAGATTGGTTGAGCAACCGTAAGGGGCGAAAAGTTACGATTTTGACGCCGCAGCGGCAAACTAAGGCTGAGTTGATTGAGATGGTGGAACGCAATGCTGAGTATGAATTGGCGAGAATGCAAAGATTGAGTGATCGCAATTCTCAAGCAATGGAAGATTTAGCAGAAATTCTCGATTTGCCAGAAGTTCCTCGCCGCATTGAAGGTTACGATATTTCTCACATTCAAGGTTCTGACGCCGTAGCTTCCCGCGTCGTATTTATTGACGGTTTGCCCGCCAATCAACACTACCGCCATTACAAAATTAAAAATCCTGAAATTAAATCGGGTCATTCAGATGATTTTGCTAGTTTAGCAGAAGTTATCGGTCGCCGATTCCGAGGGTTGAAGGAAGAAGAAAGAGGGAAGAGGGAAGATGGATTTAGCGATTTAGAAGAACAGAAAGAACTCAGCAATTTATCCTCAGATTCTCCTACTATTTCCGACAAACCAGACTTAATTATGATAGATGGCGGCAAAGGTCAACTGTCAGCAGTTGTGGCTGTTTTGCGGGAAATGAATTTGCTAGAAGAGTTGCGCGTTGTCAGTTTGGCAAAGCAGCGAGAGGAGATATTTTTACCGGGGGAATCTTTGCCACTGCCAACTAATTCTGAGCAACCGGGCGTACAATTATTGCGCCGGGTGCGGGATGAGGCGCACAGGTTTGCTGTGAGTTTTCACCGCGATCGAAGAAGCGAGAGAATGAAGCGATCGCGCCTTGATGAAATTCCCGGATTGGGACACCACCGACAAAAACAATTGTTAGCACATTTTCGGTCGATCGACTACCTCCGTTTAGCGACTCCCGAACAGTTGGCAGAAGTTTCTGGGATTGGCCCGCGTCTGGCGCAGCAAATTTACGATTATTTCCATCCGTAAAGCCTTACCCAGCATGGGAGACGGGGATTTTCGGGGTGAGGGGGCGATCGCGCCGCAAGTCCCTTATTGAGCCACTGTGAGGGAGGTCTTCAAAAATTTTGCACAGGCCTATTGCAATCCCCAGAGACTCGTGGTATGTTTAGTTTCTGTGCGCGGGCATAGTTTAGTGGTAAAACTTTAGCCTTCCAAGCTAACTATGCGGGTTCGATTCCCGCTGCCCGCTTACTTCTATAAAAAACCTCAAACCAAGGATAAATCAACGGTTTGAGGTTTTTTATTGCCCAGAATACGGCTGAGTCGGGACTCAAAGTGACTATCAAATGACTATCACATGACTACGAAATGACTATCAAATGACCTTTTTGGATACAATTTGGAGACAATGTGACTAGAATTTGACTAGAAATATCCAGCCGATAGTCAATAGCGGTAAGGTGCGCGGCAGAAGAGCACCCTACATAATTAGGTTGTGTGTAAGTCCTGTCTCTGCAAGCATAATTGGTTAACATAGAGTGCCCTGATTTGACAAGCTTGCCAAGCGCACTCAGCTTGAGTTATGACTGATTCAGAGTCGCATCATTCACAAGGAGAGCCCGTGAAATATTTTTCAGTAGTAATGTATTTGCTGCGGGAACGGCAACAATTTCTTGAAGAAATTCGCCAAGGTGTCAAGCTCAAATCTAAAATTTTCGGTTTGTTGATTTCTAGTACCCTATTTTTTGGCATTTACGGAGCGATATTAGGTGCATCTAGTACGTGGATGCAATGTCTGGTTTCAGCAATTAAGTTACCAGCACTTTACTTGCTGACGCTGATTATCTGCTTTCCCACACTTTACTTTTTTAATGTCATGTTTGGTTCAAAACGAACTTTTGAGCAGTATTTGACATTGTTGATGACAGCGATGGCGATGATTAGCGTTTTGCTGTTTGGATTTGCACCTGTTAGTTTGTTTTTCCTCATAAGCAGTACCAATTACAATTTTTATCTGGTGCTGAATGTTGCTATCATGGCAATCACAGGATTTTTGGGAGTAAATTTCATTTATCAAGGAATGCACTTTCTGTCTGAACAAGATGCGGAAGGCAAAGACATCAGGCTAAATATTTTGCGCTTTTGGTTGGGACTCTATGCGTTTGTTGGCACTCAGTTGGGATGGACGCTGAGACCATTTTTTGGCTCACCGGGACAAGCTTTTCAACTCTTCCGAGACCGAGAAAGCAATTTTTATATGAGTCTGTGGCAATCAATTATGTCTCTGGGAGGATCGTAATTAATCCCAATTTAAGGAGATTTTAAAGAGTGATACAAGCGGATTTGGAACAGTTAAAAATTTCTGAGAAGGAGTTGGAGGATTTGAGCGGAATAGCTTTGAGCGACGGTTTTACAGCGGATTTTTACCGACCTGCTGCACTCCGGGACGGCAAAAAGCTATTTTCTCTTTTGCTTAATGAGTTGCTGATATTTTGTGTGACATTAGTTGTTTCGCTGCCTGTTGCTTTAGTGGCTAATCAACATAATGTTGGTTCATTTAGCGATGCTGAGATATTTGTCCGGGTTTTACAAATAACTTTGGGTTTGTCGCTGGCGATTACTGTTGCTTGGAATGTCTATAAATGGGTTAAGGCAAAGCCTCTAGGAACGCTGGCGGGTCTGCTGGATGAAGTTGAGAAGTATCATGAGGTGATTCAGGCTTTAGATATTATCGATCGCCTAACGGCTGCTGGCAATTTACAAGCCAATTTAATTAACCGAGGAGATGCAATTGAGGCATTAAAAATTACTAGAGAAAGTTTAGTGTGTGCTTTGAAAACAGAGAGAATTCTCAGGGAAAATGAGCAATTTATCGGTCGCCGTTACGAGTTATTTGCTAATATTGAAAGTAATTTGGCTGCTTTGATGGCGCTGGATGTGAGCGATCGGGCGACTGAATACGGGCGATTGCTAAATGAGGCTTTGGAAATTGGGATGAGCGTGCACAAAGAGGTAAGAAAGTTGCAAAATGGAAAGTGAAGTTGAGTTGCAGGTTGGTAGTAAGGAATTTAGTCCTTAAACCTGATTTTTTAAGGCAGATGCAAGTGTGGGAGTGATATGGTGCGTCAGACATTGATCGTTTCGATTTTAACCGATTTGGATGAGCTGACGCACCCTACGCATCTACAAACTTTTTAATCAACTTAAAGTTTTAATCCTCAAAAATATCCAACTGTTCGCCCTCAGACTCTTTTTTGCCATCTTTTTTAACACCCTTTCGTAGCCCGATCGCAATTTTGCTATGTTTCTCAATCTGCTTCATCACCTGTCTCGCCCTGTCAATCACCGACGGCGGCAAACCGGCTAATCTACCCGCTTCAATTCCGTAAGATTTGTCAGCACCTCCCGGCTGAACTTGGTGCAAAAATACGATTTGATCCGGCAATTCTTTCACTGTCACCTGATAATTTGCGACATTATCCAAAATAGAAGCTAACTCATTTAACTCGTGATAGTGAGTCGCAAAAATTGTCCGCGCCCGAATCTCAGTTGCTAAATATTCGGCCACAGACCAAGCAATCGAAAGTCCGTCAAACGTCGCCGTTCCCCTGCCAATTTCATCTAGCAAAACCAATGATTGCGGCGTGGCGTGATTGAGAATATTTGCAGTTTCGTTCATTTCCACCATAAACGTAGACTGACCGGTTGCCAAATCATCTACTGCACCGACGCGGGTAAAAATGCGATCGCAAATTCCCAAACTCGCAGCTTTCGCTGGCACATAACTGCCCATCTGCGCCATTAACTGGATCAAACCCACCTGCCGCAAGTAGCAGCTTTTCCCGCTAGCATTCGGGCCGGTTAAAATAATTAAATCTGGGCGGTTTAGGGATTCTTCCCGGCCCAAAAAAGCAGAATTAGGTACAAAAAATCCCGGCGGCAAAGACTTTTCCACCACGGGATGACAACCTTCAATAATTTTAATTTCCCGGCTTTCTGTCATAGTCGGGCGGCAGTAATTCTGGTAAACTGCTACTTCTGCCAAACCGCACAAAACATCCACCGCCGCCACAGCGCGGGAAACGTTGCGAATAATTTCGGCGTGTTCTCCTACCTCCGATCGCACTTTAGCAAAAATATCGTATTCCAATTGATTTAAATCTTCTCGCGCAGTCAGAATTCGCACTTCCCTTTCTTTTAATTCTTCAGTGCTATAACGTTCTTCATTGGTGAGAGTTTGCTTGCGGGTGTAGTCCCTCGGTACTTGGTCTACTTTTGATTTGGTAATGCTGATGTAATAGCCGAAAGCTTTATTGTAGCCAACTTTTAGATTAGAAATTCCGGTGCGTTTTCTCTCAGTTGCTTCTAAATTGGCAATCCATTCTTGGTCGGCTGATGCAGTTTGGCGCATTTCATCTAGCATGGGATTGATTCCCGATCGAATCAAACCTCCTTCTTTTAAATGAATCGGGGGTTCATCAACTAAGTGATCGTGAATTTTACTTGCTAATTCTTCTAAAATTGGCGGTACATTTTGCAGCGCTTTTAAATAGGGCGAGATCCCTTGGGCTGCGATCGAAGCTAATTCCGGCAATTTTCCCAGAGAATCAGCTAAAGCGACCAAATCCCGCGCGCTAGCTGTTCCAGAACCGGCGCGACCTGTCAGTCTTTCGATGTCGTAAATTTGGCGCAGCAACTGCTGAAAATCTTGGCGCAGACCGTTATTTTCTACTAATTCTTGAATCGTGTCATGTCGGGCGCCAATGCCTTTAATGTTGAGCAAAGGTTGCAGCACCCAGCGACGCAAAGCGCGGCCTCCCATTGCGGTGCTGGTTTTGTCTATCGCCCACAGCAGCGAACCGTGAAAAACCCCATCTCTCACCGTTTGAGTAATTTCGAGATTGCGGCGGGTTTGGTAGTCGAGTATGAGAAAATCGGTGAGAGTGTAAGTATGCAATCTTTGCAAAGAAACTGCTTTTTCCTTTTGAGTTTCTTCGATATATTGCAGCAAACCGCCGGCGGCGCGCACTGCGAGGGGCAAATGGCCGCATCCCATACCTTCAAGCGATCGCACTTTGAACTTTTGCAGGATTCTCTGTTTTGCTTCAGGCAAAGTAAACGGAATTTGCGATCGCAAAGAATAGCAGAATGAATTCGGCAAACAATCGGGCAAATGCTCGGATTTCTCTCCGGGCCTCAACATAGTCACCAAATCCGGCGCATTAGTCGGTACCAAGACTTCCGAAGGCTGCAAACGCAGTAATTCTAGGGTTAATTGTTCTAAACTGTCTGCTTGGGTAGTGACAAATTCTCCCGTAGAAATATCTGTATAAGCCAATCCCCAATGTTCCCCAGCGATGACGACTGCTGCTAAAAAATTATTTTGTCTGGGTTTGAGCATTCCGTCATCAGTCAAAGTTCCGGGAGTGAGAATGCGGGTAATTTCTCGCTTGACTTGGCGGCCTTCTTTAGCAGCAATCGAGGCATCTTCAACTTGGTCGCAAACTACCACAGCATAGCCTTTTTCTACTAACATTGACGTGTAGCGATCGAGGGCGTGGTGCGGCACTCCTGTCATCGGCACTCGGCCGATTTCCTTGCCGCTTTCTTTACTCGTACAAACAAGTTCTAATTCCCGCGAAATCGTAACTGCATCTTGGAAAAAACACTCAAAGAAATCTCCGACTCGAAATAATAAAAGTGCGTGGGGATACTGTTCTTTCACTTCCACATACCGCTGCATCATCGGCGTCAGCTTGGTGAATTCTAGTAGGCGGTGGTCGGCATTGCGGATGTTGGGTTGATTGGGGTCTGTTGGGGTAGATGCAGTGTAAGGCATAAAAGGCGATCGATAAATTTTAATCTTTAACAACTTTAGCGCAAGCTCGGCTTTTAGCTATAACTAATGATACAATAGTTGACGATTAATCATCCTTAAGCAGGGTGCGTGATTCTCCAGATTCGGGTGAAGTGTTGAGCGGTACAAAAGTCAGGCACCCTAGTTAATAATCGATAAACCCGTTTTTATTTGAGAAGTTTTAGGTTGCTACTTATCTAATGTGAGTGAAAGCAGCCGCTACAGTGAGATTCAGGGCGGATATTTTATCTATTGTGAGAGGATAGGGAGCGCCGATCGACAAAAACAACCTCATCCATCTCGTTATTAGCTGTTCTAGCCGATGTTGAACGAAGACCGAAGTTGCAATCTTCGGCAAGGATTGTAGCAATTAACAATGTCCTAACCGTCGGGCGTGGTTGCTATAACTGTTGGCGGTTAACAGAAGAATGTGAAAATTCCCGCACATTAAGGGCATAAACTTGACATTTTTGGTATTGAAAACAGCCGGAAGATAGATTTATAAATTATACCTCGGATAGAGAGAATATATATTTTATATGCTTAAAATTAAAAACATCCAAGCGAGTAATTTATCAGCTTAGTAAAGGTAAGATTTAGAATCAAAAATTTGCTAGCTAGTAGTTAACTAGAGGAAAAAAATAATGAAAGCTCTTTGCTGGCACGGAGCAAATGATGTGCGAGTTGATAATGTACCAGACCCAACAATTATCAATTCGCGCGATGCGATAGTTAAAATCACGTCTACAGCCATCTGCGGCTCAGATTTGCACCTTTATAACGGCTACATCCCGACAATGCAATCGGGCGACATCATGGGCCACGAATTCATGGGGGAAGTAGTCGAACTCGGCAGCGAAGTCAAGAACTTAAAAAAGGGCGATCGCATCGTCATTCCTTTTACGATTTCTTGCGGCAGTTGCTTCTTTTGCAACCGCGATTTGTGGTCGCTGTGCGACAACTCCAACCCCAATGCAGGATTGGCTGAAAAAATCTACGGCCATTCGCCGGCTGGACTGTTTGGCTTCTCCCATTTAACGGGTGGCTATGCAGGAGGTCAAGCAGAATACGCGCGGGTTCCGTTTGCAGATGTCGGCCCTTTAAAAATTCCCGACGGACTTTCGGACGAACAAGTATTGTTCCTCACCGATATCTTTCCTACCGGTTACATGGCGGCCGAAAACTGCAACATTCAGCCGGGGGATACGGTAGCAGTTTGGGGATGCGGGCCGGTCGGACAATTTGCGATCAGAAGCGCGTTTATGCTGGGGGCCGAGCGAGTAATTGCGATCGACCGCGTACCGGAACGCTTGCAAATGGCGGCCGCGGCCAAAGCTGAAATCATCAACTACGAAGAAATGGATGCCGGGGAAGCCGTCACCGAAATGACGGGGGGACGCGGACCCGACTCTTGCATCGACGCGGTGGGAATGGAAGCCCACGGCACCGGTCTCGACGCTTTGTACGACAAAGCTAAGCAAGCCGTGCGGTTAGAGAGCGATCGACCTACCGCCCTGCGACAAGTCATCGTAGCTTGTCGCAAAGGCGGCACAGTCTCAATTCCCGGCGTTTACGGCGGCTTCGTTGACAAAGTGCCCCTAGGTGCAGCTTTCAACAAAGGCTTGACCCTGAAAATGGGACAGACGCACGTTCACCGCTATTTGCGGCCTTTGCTCGATCGCGTTCAAAAAGGCGAAATTGACCCGTCATTCGTAATTACGCACCGAATGAAATTGGATGAAGCGCCCCACGCCTACGAGATTTTCCTCAACAAAAAAGACAACTGCATCAAAGTTGTCCTCAAACCCTAATTCGCATTCAATTGACAAGGAGAAACTATGCTTTTACAAGAAAAAGAATCAGGCGACTTGATAGAAATCTTGGATGTAGAGGCTTTAATCAGCCCTACAAAAAATGAAGTGCCGGGAAAAAATCAAGCTGGTCAAGAAGAGCAAGAGACAGCAACTTTTCCAAAAAGTAATTTAGTCTTTCCTTCCGGTGAAATTCTGCCGCGCTGCTGGACTGAGGAAAATTATCAAACTCATTGATTCAACTGATTCTCCCCCTCCCCTTTAACAAGGGGGGGAGGGGAAGCGAGGGGTAGGAACAGGACACATAGGTGTCAACTTAACTCACAAAATCGCTCTGAGACTGAAGTCCCTGTCTAAAGGTTCGTACTGGAGACTTCAGTCTCCGATTGACTAATTAAATAATTGTGGACTAAAGTTTTTACTACAAAATAGTTTTTTGGAATAAGTTTAATAACTAACAGCAAATAACTTATGAAATTGCAAGCAGTAATTCTCGATGTTGACGGCACTCTCGTGCTCAGCAATGACGCCCATGCTCAAGCTTGGGTAGAGGCATTTGCCGCTTACGGATACGAGGTACCGTTCGAGAAAGTTCGCCCGCTAATTGGTATGGGAGGCGACAAAGTTATACCCAAAATGGTATCCGGACTTTCCGACGAAGAAGGCGACGGGAAAAAGATTGCACAGCGGCGCAAAGAACTGATTATTAACCGCTTTGCTCCCGAGCTTTCTCCAGCCCCTGGTTCGCGGGATTTGCTGTTAAAAATGCAGCAAGAAGGACTGCGGCTAATTATTGCTACTTCAGCTACCAGCGAAGAACTTTCCGATTTGCTGAAAGCCGCACAGGTAGATGATTTGCTCGACGAAGCGGCGACAGCGAGCGATGCGGAAGCTTCTAAACCGGAACCGGATATTGTGGAAGCTGCTTTGAGCAAATTGAAGCTGGAAGCGAGTCAGGTTGTGATGTTAGCTGATACTCCTTACGATATCGAAGCTGCGGGCAAGTGCGGGGTGCCAGTAATTGCTTTTAGGTGCGGAGGTTTCGATGATGCTTCGCTGGCAAATGCTGCGGCAATTTACGATCACCCTGCTGATTTGTTGGCGCATTATGACGATTCTATTTTAGGGAAAAAGGAATTGGTAGCGCGTTGAAGTAATACGGGCGCTAGCGGGTGGATTGCCACTATTAAACGCGATCGCTCACAATCCACTCTACCTGATGGGCTTCTGTGATGTCTGGAATATCCAGTCGCGCAGCTAACTTGCGAATGACTGCTTCCGGTACTGTTACTGTGCGCGATCGATTCCGCTGCAATACTTCCTCCAAAGGAACTTCTAGGTAAACAATGCGAATTCGCGCTTGATAAGCAGCAAAAAAATTAATTAATTGCTGCCGCATTTGTTTAGTTGTATTCGTGGCGTTCCACACAAAAGAACGCCCCTCATTTATGTATTCGCGCGCTCTTTGTTTGGCTGCTGTCACTACATTTCCAGGTGTTTCGTCGGGAGGGACATTCATCTCTTTCCGCAGTGCATCCAGCGAGATTATCGGCAAATCTGGAAGATTTTCCCGAATCCAATAATCTTTACCGCTTGCGGGCAATCCCGACATCAAAATTACTTCGCATCGAGTATCGTCAAATGCTTCGTAATCCGGGTTTCCGTTCTCTTTGCGGAAGTAGATAAATCGGCTGTGATCTGATGCGAATTGTCGAGGAGAATCCAAACAATTATTTTCTTGACAAAAGTCCCGAAATAGTTCTATTTTATCGAGCAATTCTTGTCTGTCGCTACACTGTCGGCCGCGCACGTCTGCTTCGGCTAAAAGTGCGAGGAAATCGCAGCGGACAACTTGACTAACTTTAATTACCGACTGCTGCGGGTTGGGTTTGTCGATTAGCCAGATGGGCAAACTGCCGAATTGGACGATCGCCACAACTGTTTCGCGAATGTCAAACTGCACAGGCGGCTCGAATTGGGATAAAATTTGTCTGACCATTCTCGCACCTTGGCGTGCGTGACCTTTTGAGCTAATTCTGCCGTCTGCTTCTATTTTTGTAAAAGCTGGTTTGGCGACATCGTGCAGCAAAGCGGTGGCAAAAAGTATCGATCGTTCTTTTTCGGGAAGTTGCCGCCAATTCGGGGATGAGATTAATGCTTCGCAGACCATTCTGGTATGAATTAAAACGTCTCCTTCGGCGTGATAAATCGGGTCTTGCTGACATCCTTTTAAGTTTTGAATCCAATCAAAATGATTTTGAATGGTGTCCCAATCCAAGAACCAATCGGGCGGTTCGGGACAAAAGGGAAAAGTCCAAGTTGCCAATGGCGATAACAGTGCATTCATAAATTCACCTGCGGGTTAACTAAAATTAAATAAATCTGCGCCGGGACGCAGAATATTGGGTATAATTGGGCGATTGAGCCAATGTCCTTCGGCATTTTTAATAGCCGTCAAAAAGCTGGCACGCACGTATTTGTAACGCGCCTTTACTATGCCATCTTCTTCGACTTTAAGGTACAGCCCCTCCATGCGATCGCTCTTGTCAGTCTCTTTCAAACACCGCTCCTCATCTAACCCCAATTCCCCGCAGTACAAACGCAAGCGTTCTAAATGTCCGGGTTGAATAAAATTAGATTTTTCCATAAACTGCATCATGTGCTTGGGAGATTTCAGCACTCCAGAAAACAACACGGGAACGGACACTAACGGCAGTCCTGTTAACAACTTCTGGCGGGATTCTGTACTCAGAAATTGACTGGTTTCTAAGTCGAGCACGTCATATTCCATAAAATAGTGCGGCAAAAAATCATAAAAAACAGTGTGTTTCGCATACAGCCATTCGCCGTAAAGAATGTAGCGATTTCCCAGCACTTCTCCCAGGGCTCCGCTGAGACTGAAAGCCCACTGTTTGAATAAGTTAAAATGTTTTTCCCTCGGCCCGCCGGTGAGATAGTGGCCGCGACTTTGCAGCAGCATTTGTCCATCTGGTGCGAAGCTGATGCCTGTATTAGCGCCGTCTACCTTTTCTTCAATCACTGTCGGGCGATCGATCAGGGCGCTAAATGGCACGCTGTCGAGGTCTTCATCACCTGGTTGGAAACGCGAACCTTCAATGTGATAAGTTCTAGGATATTTAACAATTTTGAGCATCAGCCCATCCATTTTCGATTTAAGATTTCAGAGGCAACCCCATCCATTTTAGATTGTAATTTTACATTTTAGACTTTAGAGGCGACCGAATCTATTTAACCATTATAATGGAATGAGCACAAAGGAGCGTGTAAGTTGAAAACTCAAAATTTCCAGAGCATATCATCAGCAATCGCTGGGGTTCTATTAGTAGGCGCGCTACTCATCGGTTTAAACTCTTTTGTCGTCATCAATCCAGGCGAAGCAGGGGTAGTCAGTGTTTTAGGAAAAGCCACAGATGGAGCATTGTTAGAGGGCTTTCACCTCAGACCCCCGCTAATATCCAAGGTAGATGTGTACGATGTAACAGTGCAAAAATTTGAAGTTCCCGCCCAGAGTGCTACTAAAGACCTTCAGGATTTAAATGCTAGTTTTGCGATCAACTTTCGCCTCGATCCTGAGAGAATAGTTGATGTCCGAAGGACTCAAGGCACTTTGGAGAATATAGTCTCAAAAATTATTGCTCCTCAGACGCAAGAAGCATTTAAAACAGCGGCGGCACTGAGAACCGCCGAACAATCTATTACTCAAAGAAGTGAACTGAAGCGAGACTTTGATACTGCGCTGAAGGAAAGGCTATCAAAGTATGATGTAATCGTACTCGATACGAGCGTTGTTAACATTCGATTCTCGACAGATTTTGCGAAAGCGGTTGAGGAGAAACAGGTCGCTGAACAGCGGGCGCAAAGGGCTGTTTATGTGGCTCAGGAAGCAGAACAACAGGCTCAAGCTGATATTAACCGCGCTCAAGGTAGGGCTGAAGCTCAAAGGCTGTTGGCGGAAACTTTGAAGGCTCAGGGCGGCAATTTAGTTCTGCAAAAAGAGGCGATCGAAGCTTGGAGAAGCGGCGGCGCTCAGATGCCAAAAGTGCTGGTTATGGGCGCAGGTTCGAGTCGGGTTCCTTTCATTTTTAATATGAGCGATATTCAGGAAGAACCCGATCACCCGCAAGTGACCAACAATTAAAATATGACAGAGGGTAACAAACCCCGTGTCTCCGAAAATATTGGCTTTGCTAACCAGAAATCTCGCAATAAACCGGGTTTCCTCCGAAAGCGCACATAAGTCCTATGAGAGTTGCGGGAATATGCTACACTTCTGAAAGCCACAATATAACGACAGTTTGAAACCTGTCGCTATAAAAGCGAAGTCCGCAATTAACACGCAGGCAACACACTCATTTTAGGAAGCAAGGAAAAATCATGACCCGCGCTATAATGGAAACCGACAAAGGCACAATCAATTTGGAATTGTTCGATGCGGATGCGCCTAACACAGTGAAGAATTTTGTTGACTTGGCGGAAAAAGGTTTTTACGATGGATTGGCTTTTCACCGAGTCATTCCTAACTTTATGATTCAAGGTGGCTGTCCAAAAGGCAATGGAACGGGCGGCCCCGGCTACAAAATCAAGTGCGAAATTAACTCCAACAAACATTTGGCAGGAACTTTATCGATGGCTCACGCAGGTAAAGATACGGGTGGTAGCCAATTCTTTATTTGCCATTCTCCCCAGTCTCATTTAGATGGAGTTCACACAACTTTTGGCAAAACTGAGGATATGTCTGTCGTCAATGCTATCCGCCAAGGTGACAAGATTATTTCGCTCAAAATTGAGCATTAATTTTCTCTAATTAGTTGCGTTTGCAATAAGGAATTTAGTCCTTATTGCAAACAAAAAGTGTGAAATTTAAGGGTTTTAAAATCTCAAATTTATGACGGTTATCAATGATTATGCTGTGGTGACTCAGTTAACTGAACTATATTTAAAATACGAAAAAGCTCTTTGTACGAATGATATTGAAACTCTCGATAATTTGTTCTGGGATGCGCCGGAAGTCGTGCGGTTTGGGGTAACGGAGAACCTGTACGGGAGCGATGAGGTGAGGGCTTTTCGCAAAGGACGATCGCCTGTAAATGTCGATCGAGAAATGTTCAACCTCAAAGTCGTGACTTTCGATGCAGACACGGCGGCTGTGACGCTGGAATTTCGCCGTGTAATGGATGGAGTGGTACGGCTGGGGCGGCAAAGTCAGATGTGGCGCAAGTTTCCTCAAGGGTAAAAGATTGTTTCCGCTCACGTTTCTTTTTTGCCGATGGAGGGATGAGAGGTGACATACCTCTGATCAAGGTGAAATAATTTCCCCAGTCGGTATTTGAATTTGATTATTGTTGAGCAATTTAATTCGGCAGATCTTCTTTTTTCCTTTACTATTAGTGCCTCTCTCTGCCTTGTCACCTATCTTCTGCTTTCTTGCTTCTCCACTTTTGCAGTAGCTTCCTCATTACCGCTATTTTCCCTGCTCCCATCTCCTAATACAGTTCATATTTGAGCAAAGTACACGGAATCGATCCATTAAAAACCGGAATTCGCCGCGATGTCCTGAGTCCCACCTTTTTACCCAACTCCTTATTTCCAGTCAAAATAAACGCATTCCAACCTTTAAAACGATTCTTGAAAATATCCCCCAACATCTTGTACAAATCTCCCAATTCGCTAGCATCTCCCAGGCGCTCTCCGTAGGGAGGATTGCAAATCAGAACGCCTCTGTCTGCTGGTGCTTCCAACTGAGATAACTCGGTTTGAGCAAACTGAATCTTACCGGAAATACCAGCTTGCTGCGCGTTCGTGCGAGCTTGGGTTAACATATCGGAATCGCGATCGCACCCTGCAATCACCTCTTTAAGTTCCGGTAACTCACTATTTTCCGCTTCCGCCCACAATTTATCCCACAAAGGTTCGTCAAAATCCCGCCAACTCATAAATCCAAACTTTTCTCGAAACAATCCCGGTGCAATATTCAATCCCTTTAAAGTCGCTTCCAAAGGCAAAGTTCCAGAACCGCACATCGGGTCTAAAAACGGCAAATCTGGCGTCCATTCTGCCATCTCCAACAAAGCCGCAGCTAGGGTTTCTTTGAGGGGAGCAAGCCCCATCGCCGGTCGATATCCCCGGCGGTGCAAACTGCCGCCAGAACTGTCTAAGCTTAAAATAGCTCTATCTTGATGAATGTGAATGTTAATTAGCAAATCGGGATTCTCTACATCGACATTAGAACGCTTGTTAAATTGAAGGCGCTGTTGGTCGGCGATCGCATTTTTGACCTGCAAAGCTGTAAAGTGAGTGTGGTTCAAGTTTTCGTTGCCACCGGTGCAGTTTACTGCTAAAGTATTGTCGGGATATAAGTATTCGTCCCAAGGGATTTTCTGCACTTCGCGGTAGAGCATATCCGAGTTGTAACACCGGAATTCGGCGATCGGCATTAGCACTCTAAAAATAGTTCTCGACCACAGATTGACGCGGTACAATAAAGCCCGATCGCCCGCAAAGTAAACCCCAGTAAAATCGGGCTTGACATCCTGAGCCCCTAAACGTTCTAATTCTTGGGCGGCAATTGTTTCTAAACCGCGCGCAACTGTAGCAAAATATTGATTCATTGATAATTGGTAATTGCTTTTTCTCGATCGCCCTAAATTAGATAGTAGCTGGTTTAAATCCTAACTCTCACAAACAATACTCTACCTTAAGCTAGATGCCTCGGTAAAAAAAATACTAATTTTCCGAACAGCTTTGTCAACAGGCGATCGCCCGAACCCGCACCCGATCAACCTTACCGACACAAAAACCCACCTCCTCCGGGTGGGTTTCCGCGCACCTCACCCTTGCAAGTCACAAACTGTCAGTAATACTCGTGAAATTAAAAGCTTTCACGCGCACTCCGGGCACGACACTACCGCCGTAACGCTTCACTGCACTAACTGCATCCACATCGCGCAACATATCAGGTAAAACTTGATTGAAACGCAGGTTTTTAATCGGGTAAGCAATCTTGCCATCCTCAATCCAAAAAGTACCGTCGCGAGTCATTCCCGTTACTTCCAATGTTTTTGGATTAACGTAGCGCACGTACCAAGCTCGACTGACGAAAATTCCTCGCTCGGTTTGAGCAACTAAATCTGATAAACTTTGGTCGGAACCTGTCATCACGATCGGGTAATAAGCACCTTTTGCCTCTTTGCCTTTTTGTGCCGCCCAGTAGCGGGAATAAGACAAACTTTGAGGAACGCCATCTTTGATGATTTCCAAATAGTTATTGCTCAATCCGTCGCCGAAAAAAGTATTCGATCGCAACAAAGGATGAGCCGGATCGCGCTGCACTTGCACTAACGGGCTAAAAAGTTGTTCCCCCGCGCGGTTTCCCGCTGGTTTTCCCTCTGCATCGGCGATCGACATAAACGATCGCCCCTCATCCGCCGCCCTCGCATCCAGCCCCCAAATCACCCACGGTAGCAAGCCCGCAAAAGCAGCGCCGTCAAAGATTACCGGATAAACGCCGGGGGTGATGGGGCGCGGGTTGCGGGATGCGATGGCGCGATCGAGCACTTGTTCTGCTAATTGGGCGATCGGCAATTCGTTGATACTCCAAGCAGTGCTCTGAGCCCAACTAGAACCGTCTTCAACGCGAGCAGTAAAGCTGAAATCCGCCTTTGTAGACTGGTTGCAGGCGCGGAGTCCGGTTGACGAGGCGATCGCGTACAGCGACGCCTCAGTGCTCAAAGTGCCCGAACCATGAGCGCCCCCCTGGGAGGATCTCGCGCACGCTTGCTGCACCATTTCGGCCCGTGCTAGAGGCGATACAGTTCCTGTTCCTGCGTCGAAGGCTGGCGATCGCAAATCGTAGGTTTGAGGCGGCAGCAGCGGCATCCATTCGGGATCTGCCGGCGCAATTCGGGCCAATTCTTCCGATCGCTTGACTGCAGAGGCGATCGCATCTTCATCAAATTCTGTAACAGCAGCAGAGGCGCTTTTGTTACCAAAATAGCTAGTAATGCTCAGGCTAAATACAGTTTTGCTGATATTTTGGCTGATTTGGTTTTCCGAGAATCTCGAAAGAGATTCTTCGCCAGTATAGAGACTTACAAATACTTCCTCTGCTTTGGATAATTTGACTGCTTTTTCTACTACTGATAAGGCTTGGTCTTCACTTAAACTTGCGGGCGATGTTGTTACAATCATGATTGGTAATTAGGCATTGCGAATTGAGCATTGCGAATTGGGCATTGGCAATTGGACATTGGGAATTGGGCATTGTTAGCAATTAACTAATAACTAATCACCGATGACCCATGCCCCATGCCCTATTACCCAATTTGAATATCCCTCACTCGCACGGGCACACAAGCGTGAGTCATCTGAGCAACCTGCATCGGCTCGCCTTTTCCGCATATATGAGTACCGCACTGAACTAGCTCCGAAGCTGGCCCGATCGCATCTATTTGATTCCAGAAATCCGTAGTCATCGCCTGATAAGTTACATCCTTCAACATACCGACAACTTTACCTTTTTCCACCTTCCAAAAAGCATCGCCGCCGAATTGAAAATTGCGTCGCTGCTGGTCGATCGAATAACTACCCATACCGTCGATTAAAATGCCGTCTTCCGTATCAGCAATCATCTCTGCCAAAGTAGCAGTATGACTGCCGCCATCGGGGCCCGGCTCCAATCCCAAATTGGGAATTCTCACCATCGGCACGCTCGACCAACTGTCAGCGTAAGCAGAACCGTTGCTGCTACCGCGTCCGAGGCGATAAGCCGTCTCTCTGTCAGTGAGATAATCAACTAAAATTCCATCCTTGACAACGTACCACTCTTGTGATTTTACGCCCTCATCATCGTAACCCATTGTACCGCGGCCACCTGGTTGAGTGCGATCGCACTTAAAATTCACCCAAGGTGCAGCATATTGCAGTTTATTTAACTTATCAGTCGTAGCAAAGCTCGTGCCAGCAAAATTAGATTCGTAGCCATAAACCCGGTCTAATTCAGTTGGATGTCCTACAGATTCGTGGATTGTCAAATACAAATTTGTCGGCTGGAGAATCAGGGATTTGCAAATACCAGCCGGGATTTTGGGAGCGCGGACTTTCTCAATAGCTTCGGCGGCAACTCTTTCGACTTGACTCAACAAATCATCGGGATTAATATGTTCGTAACCGATATTCAGTGGCGGGCGTTCGTAACTGCGACTTTGGGCATCGCCGCCCGCAATTGCCGTACAGTCAAAACCCGGATAGCTGCGGTAGATTGTTTGTTCGATTAGCGAGCCTTCTGTGGAAGCAAAAACCTTGTCTTCGCGGCTTGACTGCAAAAAAGAAGAAGCTTTTTTAATGCCTTGTGCGCCGTGTGCTAGCAGCCGCTCGTTGATAGTTAGCAGCAGTTCGGCTTTCTCAGCAACGGGTACAGAAAAAGGGTCAATGGCGATGGGAGTAATGTAGGTATCAACATATTTTTCGACAGGCACTAACCGCACCGGTTCCTTCTGAGTTAAGCGGCTGCCTTTAGCGATTTCTACAGCCAAAGCGACTATTCTTGCAACCTCTGCGGGTGTTTTGCTGTGACTGGCGGCAAACCCCCAAGCGCCGTCTAGAAGCACTCGCACGCCAAAACCGGAACTTACATTATCTGACAGTTGACTTAAAGATCGATCGCGCGCGTAAAGATTCTGCCTTCGGTAACTGCAAAAACGCACATCACCGTACTCGCAACCTGTTTTCCGAATCAAATCTACAGCCAAATTTGCCAACTCGTTAGCAGAGATTTTTGCAGTTAATTGCACCATAGTTATTCGTCATTCGTCGTTAGTTGTCAATTATTATAACGCTTTTCAATTTTTTGAACGAACCGCGAAGACGCAAAGAGCGCGAAGGAATAAAAGAGAGAGGTTTTTCTCCTTCTCAACTATAGTCTTTACCTGAAAACATCTACCTATCTTCTTCTTGCTATTCATTCGCGTTTTTCGCGCTTTCGCGGTTCGTTCAATCCTACTCCATCTCCTGCAAAACCCCTGTCAAAATTTCCACAAGGCGATCGATATGTTCCTTCTCAATAATCAGCGGTGGCGACAAAGCAATAATATCACCCGTAGTCCGAATTAACAACCCTTTTTCATAGCACTGCAAGAAACAATCAAAAGCCCGTTTCCCCGGCTTCCCAGCAAGAGATTCCAACTCAATACCCGCCACCAGTCCCAGATTGCGGACATCAATTACGTGCCGCACCCCATTCAAAGAATGCACCGCATTTTCCCAGTAACCAGCCATCTTATCGGCTCGTTCAAACAGCCTTTCTTCCTCATAAATATCCAGCGTCGCTAGAGCAGCCGCACAAGCCAGAGGATGACCAGAATAAGTATAACCGTGAAAAAGCTCGATCGCATTTTCAGGAGCATTCATAAAAGCATCATAAATCCCCTCTTTCACAAACACCGCCCCCATCGGCACCGTACCGTTAGTTATCCCTTTCGCCGCCGTCACAATATCGGGAACCACCCCAAAATATTCCGTTGCAAAACTAGAGCCTAGTCGCCCGAATCCAGTAATTACCTCATCAAAAATCAGCAGAATTCCGTATTTGTCGCAAATCGCCCGCAGCCGCTCTAAATAACCTTTCGGCGGAATCAAGACCCCCGTTGAACCAGCCACAGGTTCGACAATTACCGCTGCAATATTCGACGCATCGTGCAAAGCGACAATCCGCTCCAATTCATCCGCCAAATGCGCTCCCCATTCCGGTTGTTTGCGGCTGAAAGCATTGTGTTCGAGATTGTGAGTGTGAGGCAAATGATCGACTCCCGTGAGCAAACTGCCAAAAAACTTGCGGTTTGTACCGATACCGCCGACAGAAATTCCCCCAAAACCAACGCCGTGATAACCGCGTTCCCTCCCGATCAATCGTTGGCGAGTTCCTTCACCTTTCACCCGGTGATAAGCAATCGCAATTTTTAACGCTGTTTCAACAGATTCCGAACCCGAATTAGTAAAGAAAACGCGATCGAAATTGCCAGGAATCATCTTTACCAAACGTTCCGCCAATTCAAAAGCCCCCGGATGTCCCATCTGAAAAGCCGGAGAGTAATCCAAACGCAAAACCTGCTGTTTAACTGCTTCGGCAATTGTCTCGCGGGCGTGCCCTGCATTCACACACCAAAGCCCCGCAGTACCATCTAAAATTGAGCGGTTATCATCGCTTGTAAAGTGCATATCTTTTGCCGAAACTAACATTCGCGGATTCGCTTTAAACTGTCGGTTGGCGGTGAAGGGCATCCAGTAAGCGTCCATATTTGTCATGTTTTTTTATCCTTTTATATTGATACTTCTGCATCCAAACTATAGCTTGTGGCTGAGTATCGCTCGCTCGACGCTTATTATAATTTTACAAATATCTCTTTAAAACGAACCGCGAAGAGGCAAAGAGCGCGAAGGAAGATAAGAAAGAGGTTTTTGTCATTTCCCAGTAGAGTTTTTACCAGAAAACATTTGCCTATCTTCCTCTTTCTTTTCCTTCGCCCCTTCGCGGTTAATTAAATAGATATTCTTTAATTAACGATCGCCTCCACAGACTCATGCTGCAACAAACCGGTTAGCATTTTCACAGGCCGCTCCCCGTAGGGCCACGCGAAAGCATGGCGGAAAGCAGCTTCTTGACACGCTTGCAACTGCCGAAAATCAATGATATCCAAAGTTAACAAGTTCTCGTACTCGAAAGGCAGTCGCACGTTGTGCAATCCCGCGTTGTCGGTGCAAATGGCAATATCCACACCAGCTTCAAAACATCGATCGAACACAACCTTCAATTCGCGCATATCCTGCAACGTCCCCGTTTTGAGATAGGTAGTCGGGCAAACCTCCAAGCATTGACCCCTGCGCGCGACTTCTGGCAGCAGTTCGGGATATTTTAACGGAATTTGAATCCCATGACCGATACGCATCAGATAAGGCAGAAGTTGGGGATAACAGCCAGAGGTAGTTTCGTAGAGGTGGCCGGTAGTTTTGATGCCGATCGACCTCGCGTACTGGTACAATCCGACAAACTCCTCCAAACGCTCGCCAATACAATCATCGCCGCCAGCTATATCGATCGCACAAACATATTCTCCCATTTGCGCCGCCAAATCTACGATCGCCCGATTCACTTCATAAGGCAAACGCGAGTGCATACACAAAATTTGGCTAGTAACAATCGGACAATCGCTAATTTGACTTGCCTTGCCCACAACCTGTACAATTTCTGCCATCAAATCAATGCGTTGTGACTGATCCAAATGTTCTGGAGTCCGCAAATAAGGCGTATAGCGCAACTCCAAATAAGCCAGATTTTCAAACACGTAAGCGCCCCGCATCAACCGATAGATGAAATAAGGCAAAGTCTCAACAGTTTGAACGCTTTCTACCAGTGTGTGCAGTTCCAAATACTCATTGAGAGTATTGCGCGGACGAGTGTAAAACTCCTCAAACTCTGAGTATTCTTGAAATCGATTAACCATCTCAGCATTGTGGCGATCGAAATACCGCCACAGCACCCTAGGAACGACAGAACCACCCAGATGGCGGTGCAACTCAGCGTGTAAACTCATGGCAACAAAGCCTCTATTTTCTCAATGTTAACAAAAATTAATTTGACCGAAAACAATGGGGTCTATTGCCCCCGGACTCGTCTGTGGATCGGCTCTCACTCATTTGCGTATCCGATCGACCTGTGAACCGATGTATCCGTTGCGTAGCCTCTAAAATCTAAAATCCCAAATCTAAAATCTAAAATTGATTGACATTTAGGACGCATTCATAGATAATCGGAGATTGTGTCAACCTGAACTGAACGCGAGAAACCCTTGGCTAACGTAGTTGTGATCGGCGCCCAGTGGGGCGATGAAGGAAAAGGCAAAATTACCGATTTGCTCAGCAAATCCGCAGATATCGTTGTCCGCTACCAAGGGGGCGTCAACGCCGGTCACACCGTGGTAGTAAACGGTCAGACTTTTAAGCTGCACTTAATTCCGTCCGGGATTCTCTACCCTGATAAAGAGTGTATTATCGGCTGTGGGACGGTCATCGACCCTAAAGTTTTAATTGCAGAGTTAGATCAGCTAGAGGCACTGAATATTTCGACGGCCTCCCTGATGATTTCGGAGACGGCTCACGTCACGATGCCCTATCATCGATTAATTGATGTAGCATCGGAAACGCAGCGGGGAAATTATAAAATCGGGACGACGGGACGCGGCATCGGCCCTACTTACGCCGACAAGTCGGAACGTACCGGCATTCGGATGCTCGATTTAATGGACTTGGATGGGTTGCAAGAACAACTGGAATGGACGATTAATTGTAAAAATGTCCTTCTCGAAAAACTCTACAATTTGCCACCTCTAAATCCGCAAGATGTAATTGATGAATATCGAGTTTATGCGGAACGTTTGCGACCGCACGTAGTAGATAGTTCCCTGAAAATTTATGAGGGAATTCACAAGCGGAAAAATATTCTGTTTGAAGGCGCCCAAGGCACTTTATTAGACTTAGACCACGGCACTTATCCTTACGTTACTTCCAGCAATCCCATTGCTGGCGGTGCTTGTGTGGGAACGGGAGTCGGTCCAACAGCGATCGATCGCGTAATTGGCGTAGCAAAAGCTTATACAACCCGCGTCGGAGAAGGCCCCTTCCCTACCGAAATGGTAGATGGAATAGGAGCAGTTTTGGGCGAGAGAGGTGCAGAATTCGGCACGACAACCGGCCGCAAACGCCGCTGCGGTTGGTTCGACGCAGTAATCGGCCGCTACGCAGTCCGCATCAACGGCCTTGACTGTCTGGCAATTACCAAACTAGATGTTTTGGATGAATTAGAAGAAATAAAAGTTTGCGTTGCTTACGAAATTGACGGCGAAAGATGTGTTGATTTCCCGAAAAGTTCCCGGATATTTGCTCGCTGCAAACCTATTTACGAAACCCTTCCCGGTTGGAAACAGTCTACGGAAGAGTGCCGGAATTTGGAAGATTTGCCGCAGCAAGCTTTGGATTATCTGAAGTTTTTGGCAGATTTGATGGAAGTGCCGATCGCAATTGTTTCTCTCGGTGCCAGCCGCGACCAAACTATTATAGTAGAAGACCCGATTCACGGCCCGAAACGCGCTTTGCTTTCTGCAGACGGCCATCCCGCCAAACCATTTTAGGTTTGAGATTTTAGATGAGGAAAGAGTGATGGGGAGATTGGGAAAGTTGGAGAGGCCGAGATTGGGAGAATAGCCCAATTCCCACTTCCCAATTATTATCAAATATTCAGCGAATTTAATTAAGTTCGATCGCTGTAGCATAAATTTGATAAAATGTGAAAACAATCAGCAGAAAGTCATAAAATGGAACTCGCAGTAGAATGTCAAAAGCGGGCCGAAGGCAGTAAACCTAACGCCCTCCGCCGCTCTGGATTGATTCCCGCCGTCCTCTACGGTCACAAAGGATCTGAATCCATTTCCCTTACCATCAAAGCCAAAACAGTTGAACACCTGCTGAAAAAGCACGTAGTCAACAATACCCTAATTGACCTCAGCATTCCCGATCTATCTTGGAGCGGAAAAACCTTGCTGCGGGAAGTTCAAGTTCATCCTTGGAAAGGCTATCCTTACCACCTGAGCTTTTTCTCCGTAGCAACTCAAGACAGCCTGGAAGTTGGAGTGTCGCTGAATTTTGTCGGCGAAGCTGTCGGCGTCAAGTTAGAAGGCGGCATCTTGGATACCGTGCTGACGCAACTAGCAGTTAAGTGCAAACCTGACAGCATTCCTGAATCCATAGAAGTAGATATTTCTAATTTAAAGGTTGGGGATGCGCTGCACATTAACGAATTAGTTTTGCCTGCGGGAGTGGTAGCTCTCGGCGAACCAGATCAGGTGGTTGTTACCGTGCTGGGAATTCAAGCAGGTTCTGAAGCTGAAGACGCAGAAGAAGACGCAGCCGCAGCAGCTTAATTAGTAATTGCTAATAGTTGTTAACTAATGGTTGAAAAAAAGGGCGATCGCTTTCTCGCAAAAGGGCGATCGTTTTTTGCTAAAAAGGATATTCTAATTAGGGTTCGATCGCACATTTTGCAGCATTCTCAAAAACAGGCTTTCCGGTCTGTTCCACAAAAAGTGAATTTGTTGTGTTGTGGGCCGTTGCTTCTAGCCCGCAGGTAAAAAGCCTATAGAAAAGGGTGCAATCTGCCTTGCCCAAGCCACAAGAAACCATCCCACAAGCAAGAGAACCTGCAGGGTTTACTTTTCTTTACAACATGGGCTATCGACCGGAAGGTACAAAAGTCTGGACTGGCGCGCAAATCTCCCAGAAACCGTACTGATTCTTACATATTTAGCCGTAAAATCAAAAAAATCAGCCGAGAATCCCGGTTCCTCGCCAACACCGGGAGTCAAAAAAGTTAAGAATTAGGGGAACAAGCCCGCTACTCTTAGTGTCAAACGCGAGTATAATTGTGAAACGTTTTGACTACCCTATTTAATTCCTGCCTCTGGAGCCGCCGCCCATATGCCATCAACAGTGAATACAGAATCAACAGCGGTTCAATTTAACCAACAGGGAGAAACATACTTATCCCAAGGAAAAATAGAAGAAGCGATCGCATCCTGCGAGCAAGCTTTGAAGATTCACCCCAATTTTGCACCAGCTTACAAGACTTTGGGCAACGCGCTGCAAGCTCAAGGCAGGATGGAAGAGGCGCGGCACTGGTACGCTAAAGCGATTGAAATAGAACCGAATTTTGCCGAAGTATACGCGAATTTGGGCAGCCTTGGCGCGCAGCAGCAAAAATGGCAGGAGGCGATCGGATTTTATCAAAAGGCGATCGCGATTAAGCCGAATTTCGCGGGAGTGTACCGGAATTTAGCAAAAGTATTCGGACAAATTAGCAAACCGGAAGAAGCCCAGCATTGCTGGTATCAAGCATTTAGTTTGGAACCGGAAAAAGTAGCGCCTGGGGAACACTTGAATATGGGCGACGCTTTTTTTCGGCAGGAAAAATTCCCCGAAGCGATCGCTTGTTACGATCGCGCCATAAAATTAAATCCTAATGTGGCGACTGCTTACCAAAATTTGGGCGAAGCGCTCAAAAAACAAGGCAAGTTAGAGGAAGCGACAGCATATTATCGCAAAGCTATTGAACTAAACGCAGCTAATGCTAGAAATGGCAGCGAGGGAGAGCCAACTTTGGCGGGTGCCACTGCGAAAAACGGTGCAGTCAAGCAGCAGCCAGCAGCAACGGCAGTCAAGCAGCCAGTGCAGCAGCCAATGCAGCAGCAGCCAGTGCAGCAGCCAGTTAATTCTACAATTAATATAGAAGATCCAGAAGCATACAAAATACTCGCAGAAGGCTATTTTGCTCAAGGCAAATTGGAACAGGCGATCGCAGCTTGCAAAAAGGCGCTGCAAATTAAGCCGGAAGCGCCGCTTTACAAAATGCTGGGCAACGCTCTACAAGCGGGTGGCAAAATAGATGAAGCTAAAAGTTGCTATGTTAAAGCAATAGAAATTAACCCAAATTTTGCCGAAGCATATGCTAATTACGGCAGCATTTGCGCGCAGCAAGAACAGTGGCAGCAAGCGGTTTCTGCTTACGAAAAGGCGATCGCCCTGAAACCAGATTTTGCCGGTGCTTTCCGCAATTTTGCAAAACTTTTGACGCAGTTAGGCAAGTCGGAGGAGGCGGCTGAGGCTTGGTATCGAGCATTTGCGATCGACCCCAAGTCGGGTACCGCTGAGGAACACGAGAATTTAGCCAAAAATTTGATCGAGCAAGGTAAGGTAGATAAGGGAATTGAGTGTTACCGGCGCGCGGTTGAGTTGAACCCAAATGCTGGCGCAGCTTATCACGAATTGGGCGAAATTCTTAAGGGTCAAGAACAGTGGGAAGCGGCGGTAGATGCTTACACTAATGCCATTAGAAACAATCCTAATCTTTCTTGGTCGCACAACAATTTAGCTGAGTCGCTGGTTAAGTTGGAACGCTGGGAGGAATCTGTAAATGCTTACCGGAAGGCGATCGAATTAAATCCAGATTTTAGCTGGTCTCACAACAATTTAGCAGATGTGCTGGTTAAGTTGGAACGGTGGGAAGAAGCTGTAGAGTCTTACCGGAAAGCAACAGAATTAAATCCTGATTTCAGTTGGTCGCACAACTATTTAGCAGACGCGCTGATTAAGCTGGGAAGGTGGGATGAGGCAATTTCGGCTTACCAAAGGTCGATCGAACTCAATCCCGACCATTTTTGGGCGCACAACAATTTAGCAGAAGCGCTGGTAAATTTGGAACGTTGGGATGAGGCGGTTGTTGCCTACCGGCGTGCTAACGAAGTTAATCCGAATTTCTTCTGGTCGCAGAGCAAATTAGGCGACGTGCTGCTAGAAATGGAAAGGTGGGAGGAAGCGATCGATGTTTACCGGTGCGCGGCCGAGTTAAATCCTGATTTTCCGTGGACTTATTACAACCTGGCAACGGCTTTTGAGAAGCTGGAACGGTGGGATGAGTCGATCGCCGCTTACCGCCGCGCTGCGGAAATTCAGGCGGATTTGCCGTGGCTTTCGCAAAAGTTGGCTGATGCTTTGAGGATGCGATCGCAGTGGGATTTGCAGGAGGCGATGCGTTTGTACCGACGGGCGATTCAGGAGAATCCTGATGACGTGCAGTTGTATCACAAGGCGCTGGAGATTGCGCCGAATGATGCTGACCTTTATGTTGAGTTGGCTGATGCTTTGGTGCGGAAGAATTGGCCGGATGGGGCGATCGTCTTTTATCAGATGGCGTTGCAGGTAAATCCCGAATGCGGTGAGGCGCACTTGCAGTTGGGGTCGCTTTTCGCGCAAAAGAATGATAAAGATCGGGCGATCGCTTGTTACCGCCACGCTATTGAGGTTCAACCAAATGAGTATAAACCTTACCAATGGTTAGGCGATGCTTTGAATGCAAAAGGTCAGCGGGAGGAAGCGATGAACTGTTACCGCCGCGCGATCGAGTTAAAACCTGACGATCCGTATATCCACAACAATTTAGGGGATATGCTGCGACATCAAGGAGATTTGGAGGAAGCGATCACTTGTTATCGCCGCGCGATCGAACTTAAGCCTGATTTCTCTTGGTTCCACTATAATTTGGGTGAAGTTTTGACTAAGAAAGGGCAAATTGATGAAGCGAGTTCTTGTTACCGTCACGCCTTAGAGTTAGAACCAAAGATTTTCTAATTTTTAGTGGATAGAGTCTGTATTTCATAATTTGATGCAGGCTCAAAGATGTTATTTACAACTAGAAGAAATAAATCGAGAGTAGAGGAATTACAATGAACCCTGAAGAAGCTCAGCGCCTAGAAGAAGCCATCCAAAAGACTTTATCCACTCATGCTAAAAACGATAAAAGTTATCTATGGATGGCATATCAAGTAATCTTTGAACGGGAAGCTGATCCCGAGGGAATAGCTATGTTTTTAAACCAGCTAAAAGAAGGATGGACTCGACCTACTTTAATCGCAAAGATGATTGAGTCTAATGAATTTCAACACCGCTTACCACCAGGCACGCAGAGCTTTGCAAGTAGAGAAAGTCAAGTATTAATCGAACTGGAAAATTTTAAAATCTATGCCATGACTACTGACACTGCCGTTGGTCAAGAAATCATTAGTACCAGCAGCTATGAACCTCATGTGACTGATGCTATTGTTACACACTTAAAATCAGGCGATGTTTTTCTCGATCTCGGAGCTAACATAGGGTATTTCAGTCTCCTAGCAGCAAGCATTGTTAAAAATGACGGTAAAGTAATATCTTTTGAACCAAACCAATACAATAGACAACTGTTATATGCAAGTATCGTTGAAAATCAGTTTAACAATATTACAGTTTATCCCTTTGCAGTTTCAGATTGTCAACAAATTTTAAGATTAATGACATCTGGGTCTAATGGTTGGGTTGTCGAGTTATCTGAGGAATCTGTCAATTATCAATTAGTGCAATCCGTGATACTTGATGAATTGCTGGCATTTGAAAAACAAATTAATGTAATTAAAATGGATATAGAAGGACACGAACCTATTGCACTGCGGGGCATGGAACAGATAATAAATAAACACCGACCTATTATTTTTACTGAGTTTCATCCCTATGCTGTTGGTGAAGGGTATTTAAAACAACTGACACAGTATAATTATCGGTTATTTATCATTGAAGAAGTAGGAAAAATTCTGGAGGCTCCTAACACGACATTTGTGATGAATTTCTGGCAAAATTTAGCAGAAAAAGTGAATTATGACAGAATACACCTTGACCTGATGGCTCTGCCTTTGTAACTAGAAATGAGATATAGCAATTCTAAATGATTTTCTATATCTAGAGCCATCCTAAATGATTTTCTCTGTGTAAGTATATTGACGTATTTTGGGGAAATCAAATTTATGTTCGTTAGTAAAAAACTTAAACAAAAATTTGACTATCTTAAAAGACCTACATAAATACCAATACTTTCTTAAAAAGTTTTTAGCTTGTAACCAAATATCTTCAACGGGATTCTGTTGGGGAGCATTGGGAGCAAATAAAATACAAGTAATTGACCAATTATCAGGTTTTTTGTTACCATTTAGTTCTAATAAAAAGTCTCTAAATTCTCCATATTTATGATAACTTGCTCCATCCCAAATCAAGATAATCTTGCGATTTTTATATTTATTTTGTAAGTATTTTATGAATTTAACTGTTGATTTTCCATCACCAGATGGATGGCTCTGAACATGGAATTCTTTGCTTTGATAATTGAGTGCGCCAAAATAAGTTTGTCTATCTTTTTCATTAGTAATTCGAACTTTAATTCGGATTTTGGATTGACCCCAAACATAACCAGTTAGATCACCATGAAGTAGATGACATTCATCTAAAAACAATACTATTATTTCCCCAGACTCTATACCAGCCTTGTTTTTAAATAAAATATCGTTAATTTCTGCCGTCTTTTTTTTTACCAGTTCTTTATCAAATTTAGGATTCGTTTTTTGAGTTTTTTTCCAACTAATTTTCGCCCGGCTGAAAAGTTCATAGTAACTCTGTTTTGATTTATATATCACACCAAATTCTCGATCTAAATAAGTAGCCAGTTTATCTAAATTCCAATATTCTTTATTCTTTAACCACTCGATTACTTCAGTATTTTGTAGAGCCGTTAAATACCCTTTTGACCCTTTATGTCCTAGTTTGAGTCCGGCGATGCCTTTGGTTTTAAATTGCTTTTTCCAATAACCAATAAAAAACTTACTTACACCCAAAATCTTGCTAATTTCATGGTAGATATTACCTGAGATCGCCATCCTTACAGCTATTGCTCGTTTTAGTTCTCTGGCATCGATATCACTTTTAATGAAAGATTCTAAACACTCTATTTCTTTTTCCCTATCTTTTTGTGGCAGTTGTAAGTTATTCATGGTTTTATTGTCACAATCAAGTATTGCATATAATTGTATCATAGTCTTGATAATGATTTAGGATTGCTATATATTCAAGCAAGTAGCGATCGCACAATAGCGTGTATTTGCCAGGTTGATGCGCTGTCACTACATAATTTCCATTAAAATACATTCATAGATATCAAAGGAACCACCATGAACCCCGAAGCAGCAAAGCGTCTGGAAGAAGCCATTCAAAAAGCTTTATCCACTCACGCTAAAAGTGACAAAACCTATCTCTGGATGGCCTATTGGGTAATCTTTGAACGTGAAGCCGATCCACATGGATTAGAAGATTGGTTAAACGATATCAAGGCTGGTTTGAATCGAGCTGATGTCATCAAAAAGATGATTGAGTCAGAGGAATTTAAAACACGCCTATCAGGTGAAGCAAACAGCATATCTATTTTAGACGAGAAACTTCCGCCACCATCAAAAGGGTCAGAACACTGCTGCCACCTTTTATAGTCTGGTTACGATTGAGAGTTTGGCTATGTCAACTTAAAGCTCTCTAATTCTTGTTGAGCAAGCACCGCTGCTTGCTTCCAAGCTTGAGCTTGCGATTCAAACAACTTTTTCTCTTCTATTGTCCTCATAATATATTCAAGGCGATGTCTAATTTTTTGACCGATCACCTGGGGATGGAATAAAGACCTAATCTCGTTAGCTGCTCTCGCTCCTACTTGCTGTGCTTGCGGATAATTTTCAAAAACATACTGCATGAGCGAAGCTGTATGATTGATATCGGGCTCAGCCCAGATACTACCTTTTGGGTAAAGCCCATAAGCTTCAGTCGTTGCCACTAGATCGTATTTCACCAAAAAACTATTGCCGACATTCATAAAATCGGTATTGGATGAATAAGCCGTAGCTATGACTGGCTTGCCGTAATACATTGCCTCCGCCATAGTCAAACCAAAACCCTCAGCCCGATGTAGCGATACATAGCAGTTACAATTATCTACTAAGGCATGAACCTCTTCCTTGCTCAAATGGCCTTCGATAAGTTGAATAGAGGGCCACTCTTCTGTCCTCGCTTTTAATTGAGCGTACTGATTTTGATAGTAAGGATGAGGTCTAAACTTAATAATCAGTAAAACATCTTCATTAGACTTCCCAAAAGCTTTTTTAAACGCCTCAATGGTAGCAAAAGGATTTTTTCGCTCAAAACCGCTGCCCATGTCGAACATGAACAGAAAAATAAATTTGTCTTTAGGTAATCCTAAAGCTTCTCTGCCCAATTCGTTGGGCGGTAAATAAATGCTAGGCGGTAATTTCACAACTGGAAGAGGCGAGACATCAGAAATGGTTTCAGCGGTGTAATTACTGTAAGTCCAAACCTCATCAAATCGATTAAAAGCTCCCATAAAAAAATCTGGAAATACGGGAAGTTCCCAAATCCAAAAACCAATATTATAGCGATTATTAAAAAACTCAGGCTCGATACAATTCAACAAGGATTCGTGAGGGTTGGTATGGACGATATTAATAGGATAAGAATGATCGCGGGAAAAATTGGTGTATGTAGAATCTAAGTTGCGTTGCGAATCTTCTTTCAGATCCTTGATTGTGAAAGGAATGTTAGCTGCTTCTATGGCTCTGATTGTGCCTCGCACCCCCCCGCCCAAACCAAAATCGCCACTCACATGACCGATAATATTAACTCCAAACTTAAAATTTGTGTGATTGAACATGATTGAATTCCTCATCCGAAATATTTACCGTAAATCAAATTTGTCAAGTCTTAGCAAGCCTTTGGTATTGCGCTAGTTCAGATTGAACTTGCTGTGTTGTCTGGCGCCAAACTTGGATTTGGGAGTGAGCCAAAGCCGTCTCTTGCTGCATCTGATGGATACGAGTTGACCAGTTTGTAGATTGGTTCATTCTGTTTCTAATGATTTCCAACCGATTTTTGATTTTGATGCCTTGAAGTTGAGGACTAAGTAAAAACTTGATTTCTTGAGCTGCTCTTGCTCCTATTTGCTGGGCTGCTTGGGGATTTTCAACAACATACTGCATTAATGATGCTGCATGATCGATATGGGGATCTGCCCAGTAATTGCCTTTAAAGTAAGGCCCATAATCTTCGGTCAGCGTCACTATGTCATATTTTACTGGAAAACTATTGCCGACATTCATAAATTCCATATTAGATGAGTAACCAGTCGCGATTACGGGTTTACCGTAATACATCGCTTCCGCCATTGTCAAGCCAAAACCTTCGGCCCGGTGCAGGGAAACATAGGAGTCGCAATTGGCAACTAAAGCATGAAGTTCTTCTCTCTTTAAATGCCCATCTATAAAGTGAACTGGCCAGCCTGCTGCTTGCGCTTTGAGTTGGTCTCGCTCTTCGGGGAAAAAGTTGCCATTAGAAAACTTGAGTACCAGTAAGACATCTTCATTCGATTGAGCAAAAGCTCGCTTAAATGCCTCCAAAGTAGCAAAAGGATTTTTCCGACCTATTGTACTGTGGAAGTCAAACATGAACAAAAAAATAAATTTGTCTAGAGGTAATCCTAATGCTTCTCTCTCAAATGACGGTTCTGGAAATTCAAGGCTGGACATCATCTTAATCACAGGGACGGGGGATACGGGCGCGATGGCTTCAGCGCAGTAATTGCTATAAGTCCATATCTCGTCAAATAAAGAAAAAGCGTACAGCCACCCTGGAGGAAATAGCGGCAGTTCCCACGCCCAGAAGCCAATATTGTATCGACCTTTAAAGCATTCGCGATCTACCATATTGAAAACAACGGGTTCTGGCAGAGTATGAATCAGGTTAATAGGATAGGGATTTTGCTCGGAAAAACTTGTGTAGCTGTTGTCTAAATTTCGATGCCAATCTACCTTAATATCCTTGAGTGCAAAGGGAACACCAGCAGCTTCAATCGCTCTGAGAGTGGCCCTCGAACCTTCTCCGAGACCATATTCACCGCTCAGGTGTCCAATAAAATTGATGCCGAAGTTAGAATCTATTATTTGATTGAACATTGTTCGTCTTTTACTTAAGAAATATCTAGAATAAAGGCTTGACAACCAAGTGCTATTGTCGTTGAAATTAAGAGTATTTTGCTAACTCTTTCTGTACCTGCAATGCTGTCTGTCTCCAAGCTTGTGCTTGGCGAGCCAATAGATCTCTTTCTGTCTGAAGTTCATGAAACCGATTTGACAACTGGGTTTTATTGAGATGTGCCATGATAAATTCAAGGCGATTTTTAATTTTTATACCTACAGCTTGAGGATTTAATAAAGACCTGATTTCCTTGGCTGCTATTTTTCCTGTTTTCTGAGCTTCCCGATAATTCTCAAATACAGACTGCATCAGAGACGCAGCATGATCGATATCTGGTTCCGCCCACACACTGCCTTTCGGGTAAGCTCCATAATCTTCCGTTGTTGTCACCAGTTCGTATTTAACCGGAAAACTATTGCCAACATTCATAAATTCCATATTAGATGAATAGGCTGTGGCGATTACTGGTTTGCCGTAGTACATGGCTTCCGACATTGTTAAACCGAATCCTTCAGCCCGATGCAGAGATACATAACAGTCACAACTGTTAACCAAGCCGTGAATCTCTTCTTTTTTCAAATGCCCGTCTATAAACTGAAGAGATGACCAACCCTCAGCTAAATCACTTAGTTCCTGGCGCAGTTGCGGAAAAAGATGAGCATTAGCAAACTTGAGAACCAGTAAAACATCTTGATTAGATTTACCAAAAGCTCGTTTAAATGCCTCAACGGTGGCAAAGGGATTTTTCCGTTCAAAGGAACTGCCAAAGTCAAACATGAATAGAAAAATAAACTTATCTTTTGGTAAGTTGAGGTTTTCTCTTGTTAATAATGGTTGCGGGAATGCGAGGCTAACAGGAATTTTGAGTACAGGAACTTGGGAGACAGCCGCAAATGCTTCTACACAAAAATTACTGGTAGTCCAAATTTCATCAAATAAATCAAATGCCCACTGCCATTCAGAGGGGAATACTGGCAATTCCCATAACCACACACCTATATTGTATTTGCCTTTGAAATATTCAGAACCAATGCCGGGAAAGTATCCGGCTAAAATCTGCTCAACCCAATTGGGGTTGGTTTGGACTATATTGATTGGATATGGATTGTCGTCGGAAAATTTTTTGTAGCTGGTATCGGAGTTGGGTAGCCAATCTATTTTCAGATCCTTAGCTGCACAGGGAATTCGGGCTGCTTCTAGGGCTCTGAGATTCCCTCTAGCTGCTTCTGCTAGCCCAAAATCACCGGTTATATGACCGGCTAAATTTACACCCAAAGAATTATTTAGTTGATGATTTAACATTCGTCTTGCTTGTTGCTGAGTTTGTAATAATAGATTTCTTGCCATCTCTTACTAATGGATGGTCAGCCCAGTTTTGCCATTAATGCTGCGACGCATCAATTCTTTCCATTCTGCTGAGTTAACTAAGGTATTTGTATCGAGGATATCTCCTTTTTCTGACGAAAAGCGAGCAAAATTTTCTAACCAGTCCAAAACTGTTTCTGTTGTTGAAAAAGGCGTACACTTCAAGGATTCTTTAAGAAAGTTAGCCATCCCCGCTCTATCGCCTTTGCAATAAGCGTACCACCCCTCCCACAATAAGTCTTTGTACTGCATCTGACTTTTGACCTCTGTTTCTCTCACCCTAGCTTGCAAAAACTTTAATCTTTCCACTTCACTCTGAGTCTGATGGAGTTGTAAGTGAGATTGTGCCAATTCACTCTGAGTCTGACGGAGTTCTAACTGGAATTGTGCCAATTCACTCTGAGTTTTGTGCTGGAGTGCTTGGGATTGTTCTAATTCAATCTGAGTCTGGTGCTGGATTGCTTGGGATTGTTCCAATTCGCTCTGAGTCTGGTGCTGGATTGCTTGGGATTGTTCCAATTCACTCTGAGTCTGATGGAGTTGTAACTTGGATTGTTCCAATTCATTCTGAGTCTGATGGAGTTGTAACTTGGATTGTTCCAATTCATTCTGAGTCTGATGGAGTTGTAACTGGGATTGTTCTAATTCACTCTGAGTCTGATGGAGTTGTAACTGGGATTGTTCCAATTCATTCTGAGTCTGCTGCTGGATTGCTTGGGATTGTTCCAATTCACTTTGAGTCTGGTACAGCAGTGACTGAGATGGTTCCAATTCACTTTGAATCTGGTACAGCAGTGACTGAGATTGTTCCAATTCACTTTGAGTCTGATACAGCAGTGACTGAGATTGTTCCAATTCACTTTGAGTCTGGTACAGCAGTGACTGAGATTGTTCCAATTCACTTTGAGTCTGGTACAGCAGTGACTGAGATTGTTCCAATTCACTTTGAGTCTGGTACTGGATTGCTTTGGATTGTTCCAATTCACTCTGAATCAGGTACTGGATTGCTTGGGATTGTTCCAATTCACTCTGAGTTTGATGGAGTTGTAACTTGGATTGTTCCAATTCACTCTGAGTTTGATGGAGTTGTAACTTGGATTGTTCCAATTCACTCTGAGTCTGGTGCTGCAGTGCTTGGGATTGTTCCACTTCGCTCTGACTCAGTTGCAATTGCAACTGAAATTCTGCCAATTCACTTTGAGTTTGCTGTAGCAGAGCCTTGTTTTGCTCAAATTCTGTCCGCGTCTCATAGGGCATATTGTATAACAGAGGACTCGGCTCGACATTTAATTTCAAGTGAAAGTCACTTGAAAGCTTGGAAAGCTCGATAACTGCGATCGCATTTGCTTGAGAAAAAGGCGAGCCGTATTCCACATAACTCAGTTCAAGAGCATCTAATTCTTCCCAAAGCACGTTAAAACCACGGTCAGTTGTTTCTCTATCTATTAGCTTTAAACAATTAACAGAGACAGCCTCTTTAGGAATTCCATATTTTTTGCCTAACAGATACAAATACTCTTTACTAAACTGAATATACCATTCTCCATCTATAAGTTTTCCAAAAGGAACGGTAATCAATGCTTTGCCATCAGGAGCCAGTAAATCGTATATTTTAGCAATTGCTTTTAAGGGAGCTTCTAGATCGCGGTTTTCTTCCTGATCTCCATATCCACCAGAAGCATTTCCTTTTTGTCCAATCTGTCCGACTGTAGAAATTGAGACAATCGCGTCGTACTTTTTGTCAGACGGCAGGTCCATTAAGTCTTCATTATCTACCCCTACTTCTACTTCTAATTTATCGACAATTCGTCTTGATGTTATACCAAGCGTTTCACTCAAATGATTTTCATAATGAGATAGAACATTGCCAACTTCAAGTACGTTTGCTGGTTTTTGGAGGCCTGCCAAAAAGTTAAAAGCAATAGGTATCTCTACAGCTCTTTCCGTAGGATTGTTAAATCTTATCCTGTTGTAATAAAACTCTTGTTTCTTGAATAAAAACGTTTTTTTCCATTCTTTCATACTGGCTTCTCCTGTTTTTTCTACATTAAAATTAGTCTGCTTTAAGAGTTGTGTGAATTGACGCAATTGATACTGATACCTATTCCATTCCGCCATAAGGGGCTGCCTTAAAATTGGCTCTTTTCTCCGGTTGGCTCTGAGAATTAATGCCTCTTCATAAAGAGCCAAGTCTTGTTGATTGTTCTCTACTAACTTATCGATAAGTTTCTGATCGGCAAATACTTTTTGTATATCTTCGTGATATTTAGGATTCGGGTTGAGATTTTCATAGGAGTTACGAAAATTTGCCCAACCTAGCATAATTTTAAGTTCACTTAAGTCTTCTTGAAAAAACTCCTGTAAGCCGACAAAATAAAAATCACTTAGCTTTTTTCCACAAGTATGTCGGTATAGTATATTTCTTACCTCTGGTTGGTCGGCAAACTCATCTATTCCCATTCTTGAAGTTTGTATTTTCCCAACTATTGTGTGATTATTATTGACCAAGGGAAGATGCAGCCAATAAAAATATAGAGAAACTAATAGATGTACCGGGTGTCTCAACCAGATTATCCTTTTGGCATCAGGGAAAAAATTATCATACTTGGAGATCGGAAAATGACCGTGAATCACTCTAAATTCTGATGGTATTTCCGCAGGCTGATAGACTTTAGGTCGAGAACCCTCGAGATAGTCATAGTAAATATGTTCGCCACCATAAACTTGGTTTAAAATAAATTGAAATGTTGCTCCTGCTGTTTTTGGGACGTGAACAACGATTAGTTCAACCACGATAATACCTGCCTGTTGATATAACAATTTTGACTTGACTTCAACAAATTTTACCAGATATGAAATAAATTTCCTATATTCCGCTCGCCCTTAAGTCGATATATTCCTGCCGCCACATTAAACAGCTCACCTTCACTTAATCTGCAAGTCAACCAACTTTTTGGAGAAATGCTCCCCAATCAATCGCAGCTTATATTACAGCAATTCCCCTTAGTCTATATAAGACTGGCGTTGAGCGCTATATGTTCCTGCCGATTTACTCTGGCATCAAGCACTGGCGTCAGAATTTATGACAACCCATGATGACTTTCATCTGTTGCACTTGCCTAGCCATCAGGCTGTTCGTGCTGCAACATCAAGTACATCGCCTCTCAATAGTCAGGGATTCAACCACAGTTTACACTAAGGTCAGGTCATTAAGGTTACATCTTGTCAAAGGTACACAACTTAGTGTAACCTGAAGTGGCTCATCAGCTTAGCACGATTGACAGTAACTCCAGATGGAAGCGAAAAAAACTGCCATTGATTATTTGGACGAGGGCGATCGACTTCTAGAGGAAGAGAATCTAGAAGGGGCGATCGCCGCCTACCGTCAGGCGATTGAGCTAAATCCTGACCTCTCTTGGTCTCACCACAATTTAGGGGAAGCTCTAGCAAAAGTTGGTGAACTTGAGGAAGCGATCGCATCTTACCGCCGCGCCATAGAACTCAACCCGGATTTTTCTTGGTCTTATCATCACTTGGGAGATGCTTTATATCGACAGGAAAAGTGGGAGGAAGCGGTTGTTGCTTTTCGCATGGCCATTGAACTCAATGCCGATCACTTTGGTTCTTACTGTGGATTGGGGCAGAGTTTGGTCAATCTGGGTCAGCTTGATGAGGCGATCGCTGCTTACCGCCGTGCCAGTGAAGTTGAACCAGATGCAGATTGGATTCAGTATAGACTGGGGGAAGTGCTACAACAGCGAACTCAATTGGATTTGGAAGGGGCGATCGCTTCTTATCGCCGAGCCCTAGAGCTAAATCCAGATGAAGCATCTTACTATAACTTAGGAGAAGTATTAGCAGCCCAAGGAAACACAAACGAGGCAAGCGTCTGTTACTACAAGGCTTTTAAGCTAAATCCCCATAATATCCAAGCTAATCAAAAGCGCCCTCGGATTTATGATTGTTTTACTTTTTTTAACGAAATAGATATTCTTAAAATTAGAATAGAGGAATTAAAGGATGTTGTCGATAAGTTTATTTTAGTAGAAGCCACTAAAACCTTTAGTGGCAATCCTAAGCCTCTATATTACCAAGATTTTATTCATGAATTTGCGGAATATCAGGACAAAATTATTCATTATGTTGTCGATGATATGCCAGAAGTGATCGATGGCGACAGGTGGCCTCTGGAAATTCACCAGAGGGATTGTATCATTCGACCTTTGAGAGTTATACATTGTGGCGATGAAGATATTATTTTGATAAGTGATGTAGATGAAATCCCGAAAAAAGAAAAAATAGGAGATGCTATCGATCTGCTTTCCCATCATAAGTTTGTCATCTTTACCCACGATCTGTATCATTATCACTTAGATAATTTTAAGAGTAATTGGTGGTGTGGTACAGTAGCGTGCAAGTACAAAGATTTTAAAATTAGAACTGCCACCCAAGTTAGGAGATCGGACGAAGGTTTTTGGAGTCCCAATTGGAAAGCAGCCGATATTAGAAAGGACGGATTTCAACACCCTTTCATTGAGAAGGGGGGTTGGCATTTGACTTATTTTGGAGGCGCCCAAACAAGAAGGTACAAACAGCAAAATTATTCTCATGCAGAGGGAGATAATTCTCAACAAAAAGGAATTCCTTTGATAAATTTTGATGTAGCAAGACCCACCACTGATGAAGAGTCTCTGGGCAAATACTATTACGACGTCAGAGATGTTGAAGGTAAAGATATACCAGATTATCTAAAAATTAATATCCGTCAATATAGACACTTCTTAAAGCCCAAAATGACGCAAATGGCAATTTCTCATGCAGATTTGTATTTAGAAATAGCCTTATCTATATACAAACAAAATTTGGATATAGCCGTTAATCTGTGGTGTAGTGCAAGGGAATTAAATCCAGAAATAGGCAAGAAAAGAAGCTTTTTATCTGACTTACCACCTGTTGATTATTTTAAAATTTCTCCACAACAACTGTGTAATCAATCAGGGCAACTGATTCACAATAAGGATGGCTATCAGTTGGTGAGTTGTTCAGAAGAAGGTCAATTAGTTTCTTTCGGGCCTTATATTAAGGTGCCTGACGGGATTTACCGAGTCAAGATAGATGTTGAAGTGGATACCAGAGAGGTGAAAGAAACAAATAATCATCAGATTTTTGGTTTTAAATTTGATATAGTCACCGATCATGGTAACAGCGTAGCTTGGGACGAGAAGGTAGATATCCAATATCCTCAGCTAGAATTTTATTTGGAACTGACGAATGCCCAAGAAGAATTACAAGTGAGATTTTATTCTATGGGCCATAAGTTTGCAATTACTTCTATAGAATTAGCCTTGCTTTATCGGATACAACCGAATCAATCAATTAATAATTATGCACACAATTGTGGTAACAAGCGAGACAGGAATATTAAAGCTTACTTTGAATATACCACCATGATGCAAAACAATTTAGATGAGTTATTAGCTGATACCAATTACCATTCAGGAGAAAAAATGTCAACAGATTTTGAAGAGTGTTTAGAGTTAGGTAAAAAATTCACTGAGCAAGGAGATTTTGAAGGATCGATTAAATATTACCGTCAGGGTTGTCAATTAAATCCTAAGCATTTTGGTTCCTATGTTGGATTAGGAAAAAGTTTAGAAAAATTGGGTCAGCTAGATGAGGCGGTCGTGGCTTACCGCCGTGCCTGCCAACTCAACCCCGATTCCTTTGAGTGTTACTGGGAGTTAGGAAAAACCTTATATCAGCAAAGGTTGCTAAAGCTAAAAGCTTTACAGTCTCATCCTGATGTTGTGGCAACCCTATTAGAGGAACGCCCGAGTCAAAGGCTGCAAGTTCCATTGAATCAACTCAATGATGAAGGCTTTGTCAAAGCCACTGCTATGCTTAACGACGAAGATTTTATCCGAGAAGTTTACGGCGCCTATCTGAAACGCGAACCAGAACCGAGCGCTACAACGTCATTTTGTGAGATTCTCCGCAATGGCGGATCAACCCGCCTGACGCTACTGAGTTCATTTCGGGATTCAGCAGAATTTAAGTTACTTTCAATTAGGTACAAGGGTAGGGAAGCTGAGATTTTTGGTCACTGGCGGACAATAGAAATTAGCTATGAGAATCTGGCAGAGGAAATGGCTTGTTATCGGCAAGCGATAGAGCTTTGCCCAAATTTTTACGAGTGTTACTACAATTTAGGGGAAGCCTTGGCAACGCAGGGAGAGGCTACAGAAGCGATCGCATCTTACAAAAAAGCTGTGCAAATAGGGATGCAATTAGCACGAGAAAATAAATTAGAGGAAGCTTTTTCCTGTTACCAAACAGCCTTAGAAGTGATACCAGAGCAAGTTGCAATTCACTCAGATTTAGGAATGATGCTAGTGCGTTTGGGATGGTTCGAGAAATTACTCACTTGTTACCGCCAGACGTTCACTAAGACCTCCAAAAGCTCGGGAGTTTACCAGAGTTTTGGCCTACTTTTAGCACAAGAAGGTCTGATAGATGAGGCTGTTGCCTGTTTTCAACAGGCTTCACAGATTCACCGACCTAGTGAGGGAGATATCTACGAAAATATTTGGAATAGATTGAATCAACTCAACTTACGGGATGAGGAAAATCGTGATTGTGAAGTGGAAATTCAACAGGAAAAAGCAGAAGACTACTTCAGACTAGCAAGCAGGTATAAAGTAATTACACTGCAATCCTTAACTGAGGACGACAAAAAATATCTGGAAAATGTTGGGCTGTACCTACCCAATTTGGAATTAATAGCACAAAATAACTTTGCGTTGGAAAAAATATACATCAAGAGTTTTTCCGATTCTCCCAAACATCTGCATGAGCCATTGAGACTGACTTTGCCCTATCAGCAAGTTCTCGTAGAAACTGGTTATGTTTATGCAGTTTGTCCTTTCAGCGACAAGATTGTTAGGTCTAATCAATCATTTGTTATCAATCATTATGAGGTAGGACACCATGATTTGCAAGGCTTTATTTATCGCTTTGCAAGCAGCGAAATATTCTATTTAATGACAGGCTGCCCGCTCGGGGAAAAAATGTTAGTTTATGTACCAAGATTAGAGCTAATTATTAATCTCAATCCCGCGTTAGTCGGTTTGGCACGCCCTGTAGAAAGTATCAATAAGTTCAAGAGTTATATGGTGAGCTGTTGGCAGCAAGTTCTAAAATATATATCAACAGATGCTAAACAAGTAATCGATGTTATAGGTTTAGGCTTCAATATAGGACATTATTTGTGGCAAGACTTAGTAGGTCTTCATCTTCTCATAAAGCCTGAAATCCAGCATAAAATTGATAAAATCCTGATTGGCCCTGGGGACTACTTCAGTTGTCGGGAAGTTTTCCCAGAAATTGCGGCAGAGAAGTTCATTGAAGTTGAAGATGTTTGGGATGTTTTTAAAACTGTATTGGATAATAATTACGTTGCTTTCAGGGCCAATGGTTTGTTGATAGAAGAGGAACTAGCAAACAAAGTATGTGAAGTGGCCGTTAAAAAATGCTCTAGAGATTTTTTAGCGCAAGTAGAACAAGCTAAAAAGCATTTTCCTCTTTTGAGCTTTCAAATTCGTCTCAATAGTAGAATTTGGCGCGGTCAGGTAGAAGGAATAGCAAATATCATCGAAAGCTTGTATTCGGATTTTCCTAATTTGGGAGTTTTGTTTGATGGCTGGTCTGTTACGGGAACCGAAGATTCGCACAGTTCGAGTTGGTCTATTATTCAAAAGGAGAAAGAGATGATGGCAGAAATAATTGCCCAGATTCCTTCTGCTATTAATACATACACTGCGATCGGTTCCACCACTTACGAAACAGTTGTTTGGAATCAAGCGATAGATTTAAGTATCATCACAATGGGGGCGGGAATTATGTACACCTCGTGGATAGCTAACAAGCCAAGTGTGGTACACGGACACACTGTTGTATTAGATAGACACGGGTATCAAGTAACTACATCACAAGTAAGAGAAAACATCGTACCGCAAGTATTAATTCCTAAGGAATTTATTGTAGATTACCCAAACTTCGATTATGATTGTGATTGGAAAGGAATTTACACTGAAGTTATTAAAATAATAGAGAATTTGAAGAGGGACAGATAATAACAATCAGAATAATTTCCATCCCTGTTTACCCGCACTTTCCTTACAGTCTCCGCAACCAAGCCCCTGGCCAGTGAGTCACATTCTCCGTCAAATCGCTCTCACTAAACGGCCATTTAGGTTGCTCCAATACAAACTCAGGATGCTTTTCTGCAAACTCAGCCGCCGCCGCAGTAGGATGATCCCAGTTCCACTCAGAATTCCCGCGCGGCACATCATCCAAATCTTTCATAATCCCATCCGTGGCAATTATATAGGAGCCTGGTGTCACAAAACTGCAATAAGCCTCTAACTCGTCAGCAACGTGCTGTTTTGTGTGACAGGAGTCAAGACTAACCAAGACAGTCTCCCCTGGACTTACCAGTTTTTTCACCTTATCTACAATACTGGTATCTGTAGAACTACCTTCCACTAAAGTAATGAACGATGACAGTTCGTGTTCTTCTATAGCCTTGCGATTGTGCGCGCGAATTTCAATGTCAACTCCTACAACCCTACCCTTACCCATAGCTTTAAAAAGGCTAGCATAATAAATAAGCGAGCCACCGTGAGCCACCCCGGTTTCAATAATTACATCGGGTTTAACCTGATAGATAACTTCCTGAATCCTAATCATGTCTTCAGGAAGCTGAATTATTGGTCTTCCCATCCAGCTAAATGTATAGGTGTATTTTTGATTCCATCCTAATTTTAGCCAGTAGTGAGAAAGGAGTTCAAAAGCTTCCTTAGAATAAAGCGGGATAGTTTGACACTCACCGTCTATTTCTTGAATCAATTTTTTGGCATCTGTATCTAACGTTAATTTCATGATTTTTCCTAGTTATAATTAGATTTAGGTAACGAATGTTAGACAGCATTTTTTTAGGACAAAAGCTGTTTTTTCCACCAGATTATAGCTTGTCTTAATCCGGTTTCCAAATTACACTTTGGCTGCCAACCTACCTCATTCGATAAACGAGTCACATCAGCCACTAACAAAGGCGCTTCTTTCGCGGCAGACGCAATAGCACCTAACTGCACTAAATCCGATCGCCCGATTAGATCAGCTATTTTATAGACAACATCTTTAATCGCGATCGCCTGTCCCGATCCAATATTAACAGCTCCTGTCACCTCACTCTCCAAAAGAGCCACAAAAGCATCAGCCACATCCTGTACATACAGAAAATCCCGCATTTGATTACCGTGAGAGCAGCGAGCAGGCTCTCCCTTTAAGACAGAAAGAATCACTGAAGAAACCAGCCGATTTGGGTACTCGTAAGCACCGTAAGGAAAGAAAATACGTCCCCAAGCACTGCTGAGACTTGTCGTCTCCGAATAGCAATTCACCATCTCCTCCAAAGCTTTTTTACAAATACCGTAGGGAGTATCTGGATTTCTCGGCGTTATAAATTCCGAGCAATAACCATACTTCCAATCATACTCGGCGCAAGTCCCACCCATCACTACTCGATCGCCCCCTTGCTCTCGAAATTGCCTCAATAATTCCAAACTTGCCTGCACCCACAAAAAGTTATCTTCAGATTTCCAATATTGACCCGGTACAGTATAACACCAGGCAAAGTGCAACAAATGTGTTGGCTTTACTTTACAAATTAGCTCTTTAATGGATGTATGATCTAACAAATTTGCCAGATGCCAAATACAATCCGAATTGACAGTGGGCCACGTCTTAGAAGCGACAGCATGAACCTCAAACCCGCGTTCTACCAGCGTCTTTAGCGAGTGTCTGCCAACAAAACCCCCCGCACCCGTAACCAAGACTTTTTTCATAGCACAAAATCCGGGAAATTTCGATCTTTTTCCGAAATTACCCGCTGAGATATCTCCGGCCAATCAATACTAAAAGTTGGATCATTCCACCGCACTCCCCTTGCTAATTCAGAATAATACAATTCCGACATCTGGTAAAAAACTTCCGTATTATCTGCCAAAGTTTGACAGCCGTGAGCCATACCTTCAGGAATATATATCATCTTGCGATTTTCCGAGTTTAGCTCTATTGCAAACCAGTCTTTAAAAGTAGGAGAATCGGGCCGCAAATCTATAATTACATCATAAATTCCCCCTTTGATACATCTAACCAACTTCGCTTCCTCGTGAGGCGTAGCCTGGTAGTGCATCCCCCGCAAAGTACCTTTTTTCAGGTTAAAAGAAATATTGCACTGCACTAGGTTAGGATTCAAACCATGTTCTGCAAACTCCTTTTGACACCAACTGCGGGCAAAAAATCCCCTCTCATCTGCTAGGGGTTCTACCTCAATAACATAAGCTCCCTTAAGCTTTGTTTCAGTAAATTTCACCCTATTACCTCCACTTGAGGAATCAGCACCACAAACTTACCTCCCCACTCGCGGATATAATCCATCTGACTTACTATCTCATCCCTGATGTTCCAAGGTAAGATAGCCAAATAATCCGGTTTAGTCTCCCGAATTTGGTCTGGATGATATATTGGAATCTGAGTTCCCGGCAAAAACAAACCCTGCTTGTGCGGGCTTAAATCCACCGTATAATCAATCAAATCCGTGCGGATACCGCAATAGTTCAGCAGCGTATTAGCCTTCGCCGGCGCACCGTAGCCCGCAATTGATTTGCCTTGGTTCTTGGCATCAATTAGGAAACTGAGCAGTTGACGTTTAGTAGACTTAACCTGTTCGCCAAATCCTACATAAATTTCAATTTGGTTTAACCCTGCTTGCACTTCCTGAGCTTTCAGTTGAGCAATGCGATCGCCAACTGCTATACTATCAAAACCCTCATGCCTCGCGTAAATCCGCAGAGAACCCCCGTGCGTCGGCAATTCCTCCACATCAAACAAAGTTAAACCGTGACTTGCAAAAACTTTCTCAACCGTCAACAGCGAAAAATAAGAGAAATGCTCGTGGTAAATCGTGTCAAACAGATTGTCTTGAATTAGTTGCAATACATGAGGAAACTCCATTGTCAAGACGCCGTTTGGTTTCAGAATAATTTTCATTCCCGCCACAAAATCATTCAAGTCAGGCACATGGGCCAACACATTATTTCCCAGCAACAAATCTGCCTGTTTGCCTTGTGAAACCAACTCTTTAGCCGTTTGAACCCCAAAAAACTTGACTAAAGTGGGAATCCCTTTTTCCTCAGCCACCTTAGCTACATTTGCAGCAGGTTCAATCCCCAATACGGGAATTCCTTTCTGGTGAAAATACTGGAGTAAATACCCATCATTGCTAGCGAGTTCAATTACCTGACTGGTTTCGTCAAATCCAAAGCGCTCCACCATCAAATCAGTGTATTTCTGAGCATGGCGCAACCAAGAGTCTGAATAGGAAGAAAAATAAGCATAATCGCTAAAGATGCTATCCGGGGATTCAAACTCTTCTAACTGCACTAAAAAACAATTAGCACAGACATAAGTATGAAGCGGATAAAATTTCTCTGCACAATTCAGATGCTCTTGAGACAGAAAAGCATTCGCCAGCGGCGACATCCCCAGGTTTACAAAAGTATGCTCCAATGCGTGACTGCAAAAACGACATTTAGATGGCACAGAATTAGACCCCTTGACTATCAAATAAGAGAAATAAAATCAAAACCCGAGTCATAGAAATCCTCCATCACACGCTGATGACACAGGTATTTTCCTCTTTCAAAAAGTTTGTATACCATTCAATTGTTTCTTTCAACCCTTCTTCTAGAGGATACTTAGACTCCCAACCGAGCATTTTTCGCGCTTTATCTGCCGAGAGATACTGATGTTTGATTTCATTCTTAGCCCGATTCAATACGACAGGCTCTAAATGAGTCTTGTCCATCAATTCCAAAACCTTATCTACCATGCCCCGCACAGAAATTTGCAATTCGTTGCTGAAATTAAATGCCTCTCCCAAAATTTCTTTCCTGTCCATTTGTTCTGCCAAATGGAGATAAGCTAAAACCCCATCTTTCGCATAGAAATAGTCCCGGATAAAAGTGCCATCACTGCGGATGACTACCGGCTTGTCTCGTAATGCCGATCGAATTGTAGATGGAACTATCCTATTAAAATTCAAGTCTCCGCCTCCGTAAAAGTTCCCACAGCGAGTAATGCAAACCGGCAAACCATAGGTAACATAATAAGCCCGACTGATTAAATCAGCACAGCTTTTAGAAACATCATAAGGGTGTTCGCCTTGCAGGGGAGTTGTTTCGCTATAAGGCAACACAAGCTGGTCTCCATACGCTTTATCGCTGGATGCTATGACAATTCGACTCACACCTCCAACCCGGCGACAAGCTTCTAGAATATTCCAAGTGCCTTTAATGTTCGTTTCAAAAGTTGCCAGCGGCTCTCTATTTGCAACTCCCACAATTGTCTGAGCTGCTAAGTGAAATACCGTATCTACTTCATACTCATTAATCGCTCGTTCTACTGTTGGCAAATCTTCGACACAACCGCGAACGGTATTAATTTGCCGATACCACTCTCCAGCATACAGTCGGGATTGGGGAACCAAGTCACGGACTAATCCCGTTACCAAAGCCCCTCTTTCCAGCAACTCAGCTACTAACCAGTTACCCAAAAGACCTGTGCAACCTGTCACCAATACCGATCGATCGCGCCAAAATTCACTCATTCCCACACCCTCCAAGGAGCCTCTCCATTATCCCAAAGTTCGTTCAAATATTTATACTCGCGGTAAGTGTCCATCGCAAAAAAGAAACCTTCGTGGCGGTATGCCATCAATTGTCCCTGGGCCGCTAACTGCTCTAGTGGCTCTCGCTCAAAAAAACAATCATCCCCGCTCAAAGCCTCAAATATGCTGCGGTGAAGTACCAAAAATCCCGCACTAGCCCAGCCATCTATTTGAGGTTTTTCCGTAAATTCCAGAACCTTGCCTTGGCTGTCCACATCTAAAATACCATATCGGGATATCGGACGAACTGTACTAACAGTTGCCAGCTTACCATGAGCCTTATGAAAATCCACCAAAGCTCCAATATCGATATCAGCAACTCCATCACCGTATGTCACCATAAAGGTATCATCAGTAATGTATTTCTCCACACGCTTCACCCGCCCTCCAGTCATAGTCTCCGAGCCAGTTTCTGCCAGTGTCACCTTAAAATCTTGCTCGCGATGCTCCTCGTGATAGGTAATGCAATTCTGGCGACCCAAGCAAATAGTAAAATCATTATTCATCGCTTCATAATTCAGGAAATACTCCTTAATCATGTTGCCGCGATAGCCCAAACACACAATAAAGTCCCGGAAACCGTAATGGGCATAGGTCTTCATAATGTGCCAGAGAATTGGATACCCCCCTATATCTACTAGGGGCTTAGGACGAAATTCTGTTTCTTCTCGGAGACGTGTCCCCAAACCGCCGGCTAATAGAACTACTTGCATTGTTTCACATCTTGAAAAGGGTACACAACCGCTGATAATTCACAACAGGTATTTATTGCAAACAAAGATCTATTTTTTATGAAAAAATCCTCACACCTTACCCATCCTCGCCTCTACCATCATCCGCACCACATCGGGCATTTTATATTTGGCCTCCCAGCCCAATTTTTCTTTTGCCTTAGCCGGATTTCCCCTCCCTACAGCAATCTCCGTCGGTCTGTAAAGACTCGCATCGGTTACTAAATGTTCCTGCCAATCCAAACCCGCAGAAACAAACGCTGTCTGCACAAACTCCTCCAAAGGATAGCTTACACCCGTGGCAATTACATAATCGTCCGGTTCTTCTTGCTGCAACATTAAATACATCGCCTCCACATATTCCGGCGCCCAACCCCAGTCCCGCTGCACTGAAATATTACCTAAATGCAGTTTTTCCGGACTACCCGCAGCAATTCGGCACACAACAGATACAATTTTTTGGGTAACAAACCTCTCCGGCCGCAGCGACGACTCGTGATTGAACAAAATACCAGAACACGCAAACAAATTGTAAGCTTCCCGATAATTCGCTACTTCCCAAAATGCCGTTGCTTTCGCCACTGCGTAAGGACTTCTGGGGCGAAAAGGCGTATTTTCATCGGCTGGATTGCCTCTGGTATCCCCAAAACATTCGCTGGAACTGGCATTGTAAAGTTTAATTTTGCCGCCTCTAAACCGAATTGCTTCTAACAGATTCAATGTGCCTGTGGCAATGCTTTCGAGGGTTTCTACGGGTTGTTCAAAAGACAAACCGACGGAACTTTGGCCGGCTAGATTGTAGACTTCGTCGGGCTCAATTTTCGCTAGAACCTGCAAGACGCTGCGAAAATCGTTGAGAGACATGGATTCTAGTTTCACTCTGTCTCGGATGCCCAAACGGGCCAGGTTTCCGAAACTAGACATTTGGGCGTCCCTGGAGGTGCCGCAAACTTCATAACCTCGATCGAGCAGCAGTTTCGCTAGATAAGCTCCATCCTGACCTGATATACCGCTAATTAACGCTTTTTTCATATCACATTTTGTTTTCAACACTGTACCGTAGCTGTTGCTATTTTTTCAGGTTTTTAACTTTTATAGTCGGAATTTTTATTTTTTTAATATTTGGGATTTTCCCAGGATTTACCAGAGCAAGTTTAAGCGGTTACTACCAACAAACAACAAATTTATCATCAAGCAGACCCGAAAGCCCGATCGAAGTATTATTGCAAAAAGTTCGATAGCTGGGAGTAGCAGCATACAGATATCGGGTAGGGACACGGGACTGCCATGTCCCTACGATATTTCATTTTGTACTCGCCAACTATCGACTGCCAAAAGTCTCTAGCGCTCGAAAACAGAAATAACAAGTCAGCTAGAAATCGACTCAAAAGTAAAAAATATCAGCATTTTTGACCTTCTGCCGAATGACTAAGGCCTTCTGCCTTCGGGTACTAGGCTTCCCACCTTTCGGCGACTAATTCAGCCAAGTCAACAACCCGCTGACTGTAGCCCCACTCATTGTCGTACCAAGCCAAAACCTTTACCATGTCGCCATCCATCACCAGCGTTAAGCTGGAATCCAGAATCGAAGAAGCATCACTTCCGCGATAGTCGCATGAAACTAAAGGCAAATCGTTGTACTCCAAAATCCCTTTCATGGAGCCAGAGGCAGCTTCTTGGAACACTTGATTTACTTGCTCGGTAAAAGTCTTTTTCTCTACCTGAGCCACAAAATCAACTACCGACACATTAGGAGTCGGCACGCGCATGGCGATACCGTTCAACTTGCCCTTCAATTCTGGAATCACCAAAGCCACAGCTTGGGCTGCTCCGGTAGAAGTCGGCACAATATTCATTGCTGCCGCCCGGGCCCGCCGCAAGTCGCGGTGGCTGGCATCCAGCAAGCGCTGGTCGCCAGTATAGCTGTGAGTAGTGGTCATCATGCCTTTGACGATGCCAAAATTTTCGTGCAGCACTTTCAGTACAGGAGCCAGACAGTTGGTAGTACAGCTAGCATTGCTGATGACTGTGTAGTCACTGTGCTTGTAGTTGTGGTGGTTGACTCCCATCACATAAGTGCCCACTTCAGAACCCTTGCCGGGAGCGGTAATTAGCACTTTTTTAGCACCGGCAGTGATATGCTTCGATGCACCAGCTTGGTCAACGAAAACGCCGGTCGATTCAATAATCAGATCAATACCCCAATCTTTCCAAGGCAAGTTTAGCGGGTTGCGATCGCTCACGCATTTAACTGTCTTCCCATTTAGGGTAATGGAATTTTCATCCGCACTGATGTCCACATTCTTCAACGTTCCCATCATGGAATCGTATCTCAGCAAGTGAGCATTACTTCTGGGATCGGAAGTGTCATTAATAGCTACCAACTCTAGCTGGCTGTTTTCTCTGCCCAGCCAGCAGCGCGCAAAACTGCGCCCAATACGTCCAAAACCATTGATCGCGACTCGAATCACTTTAGTACCTCCTAACGATGGCAGCCCCTAGCTCAGGCTTAAATTTTGGAAAAATTTAAGAATTGACTTATGACACAAGATCATATCGCAAAGGTCGATCCTTTATAACTTTTTGTGTCGATCAAAAAAGCTTGAACTTTTCTAGAAGGCTGAAATTGCAAGGCAGAAGGCATTAGGCTTTCTGCCGCTGGTTAGTGGTAAAGCTGATGGGCTGCAATATAAGTCCCGACAACTTCCGGGACTAAGTAGCGGAGGTCGATCTTTTCGGCGCAGCAGCGGCGGATGTGGCTCGACGAAATCTCGATCGCAGCCATGGAAAGCACCTCCCAGCGAATTTCCACGTGCAAAAGAGCCATTTGTTCGGCAACTCGCCGGCCAACAGCATTTGCCTGAACCTGCATCCTGTCTTCCCCCGAATCGATGGGTTTTCCACTCGGACAATCTCCCCACTCGGACAGTTCCCCCATCTCCTGGCTTTCTGCTGTCTCTCGATCTCCCTGAGTCGGACGTGGGGCCACCAACCAGTCGCACAACCCGGCAACTTCCCTGCACCGATGCCATTTGGGGAGAGTAAGGAGTGCGTCGCTACCAATAATCCAGTACCACCGATGATCGCCTGGATACAATTTTTGCAAATATAGCAGGGTGTCAATGGCAAAATAACTGTCGGAGGGATTTGCCGACGGCGGCGAAAGTAGGAAGTCTGGGCGATCGCCGATCGCCAGAGCCAACATTTCCCGCCGGTGCTCAAAACTTGCCAAATCCGGGCGCCACTTGTGAGGAGGAGAGCGATCCGGTACCCAAATGACTCGATCAAGAGCAAATTGACTCGCAGCCGTCTCCGCTACCAACACGTGACCCCAGTGAACCGGGTCAAAAGTCCCCCCCAAAATCGCTATTTTCGCCATATTTCCCCCAAATCAGGATTAATACAGACATCGCGCCAATTTTATGTTTCTACGCTTTTAACCATAAGCTCGTTTATTAGAAAACCCTAGGTTTACATCGGGGACAAACCCCTCGACGGCCCTAGTTTCCACGATCGTCCTGGACGCAGAAACCGGTTTTTTTCACCCCCTTAATTCCTTCACACCTTCAATAAGACTTAAAAAACCCGGTTCGGAGGGTCGGAGTGGGTGCGGGACTGGATGATTAACCTTGCCAATATTAATCCCAACTTGTTTTGAGTGTGCGATCGACCGCCTGAGCATTCGTTGGTTGGCGGGTCAAAAAGTTGTGACAGTAGATATACTTTTTAGCGCAGTGGTAAAAACTTTCAGGGCTGCCAAGAGGGTTCATCAGCTTCTCGATCAAGCCCATGATTTGGTTTGCTCAATGGCTATTCGACTATTCCGACTAACTACATAACTTATATATACAATATACTAAAAATATATACTATAGCTGCGATCGTGTCAATCTCTGACTTGGGCGAGAAAATGACTGTAAAGGTAGATTTATGACTCTAAAAGGAGCGAAAATTGGTCATACGTGGTAGTGTTTGTAAATCCTTATGGGTTTTACCCTCAATCTTAGAAAAAAGGTTGTGGGGCTTTTGCTGCCGTATCCGAGCACAGCAGGCGGATAGAAATAGAAAGAATGCAGGAGTATGCAAGCACCCAAAATTAGTCTGTTGGGCCAGACCCCGTTTTCTGTTACCTGCTATTTTCGAGCTGTGACTGTTCCGGAAAAATACTCGGTACTAAGTCATATAGGATACAAGACAAACATCTCTACAAGTCCCGCAAATCTAGGGACGCGCAGAGAATTTTGTACAAAATCTCTAGCGAACTGTATCCTGAAAAAACAATTCTTGATATGATATCGCGTGTTATTGGCGTGGTGTGGTGTGTGAGGAGCGAAGATGCCGAGTTCTGTTGATTTCAACGGTAGACCATTTCATTTCATCGGCATTGGTGGGATTGGGATGTCAGCCCTTGCCTATATTTTAGCTAAACGCAAGTTGCCTGTGTACGGTTCCGACATTAAATCGAGTCACATAACCGAGCGCTTGCAAGGAATGGGAGCTCATATTTTTTGGAGTCAAGACGCCAGCAATTTTGAATTATTTCAAACGGCCCTTAACGGTAGCAGTCCCGACTGCGGGCAACAGGAAAGGGCAGTATCCTCGATAGTCGCGGGTACGGTAGGGACTTCTGTCGCGACAGCCGAAGCTCTCCAATTGAACGGCAACGGTTCAACCGCCCAAGCAATTCTGGGATTGCCTCAAGTAGTATGTTCGACGGCTATTCACCCAGCCAATGCCGAATATCGAGCTGCTTTAGATTTGGGCTGTCCGATTTTTCATCGATCGGATGTGTTGGCAGCGTTAATTCAAGATTACCAAAGCATAGCCGTAGCGGGGACTCACGGCAAAACTACTACTAGCAGCTTAATCGGCTTCATGCTGATGGCGGCGGGTCTAGACCCGACGATCGTAGTAGGAGGCGAGGTCAATGCTTGGGAAGGCAATGCCCGTTTGGGAGAAGGCCCCTACTTAGTTGCCGAGGCTGATGAATCCGATGGTTCTCTCGTCAAGCTGGTTGCCAAAATTGGCATAGTGACGAATGTGGAACTGGATCATCCAGACCATTACGATACCCTTGACCAGGTAATAGACACATTTAAGGTGTTTGCCCAAAACTGTCAAACGTTGGTGGGCTGTATTGACGACCAAATCGTCAAAGAATGCCTTCAGCCTCATGTCAGTTATAGCTTGCAGCCAGACAGCGGTGCTGACTACACGGCTTCGGGCGTGGAGTACGGAGCCGAAAGCACCAAGGCTGGCATTTGGGAGCGAGGAGCTTTCCTGGGGGAAATGGAGTTGAAGTTGCTGGGCACACACAATCTCAGCAATGCACTAGCTGCGGTAGCAGTAGGCCGATTGTTGGGGTTAGAGTTTTCGGCGATTGCCAAAGCGATTGCTGGCTTTGAAGGAGCTCGCCGCCGTTTTGAGGTGCGGGGTTTTCACAATGACATCCTGTTTGTGGACGACTACGCCCACCATCCTAGCGAAATTCGTGTCACCTTGGCGGCGGCTCGCTTGCGTATCGAAGGTAGCGAAAAAAATCCCAAATCCCGAAGAGTGGTTGCAATTTTTCAACCCCACCGTTACAGCCGGACTCTGACATTTTTGCCAGAATTTGCTCAATCTTTTGGGGATGCTGATTTGGTTGTGGCTTGCGATATTTATAGTGCTGGGGAACCAAATTTAGGAGAGATTAGCGGGCAGCAGGTTGCTGATTTGATTGCTAAAGAAGGCCGACAGGTTGAGTTTGCGCCTTCCCTGGAGTCAGTGACTAAGTTTTTAACCAAAAATCTGCAACCGGGGGATTTGGCTCTGTTTTTGGGGGCTGGTAATCTGAATCAGATTATTCCAGAGGTTATGGCTTTTTATCAACAAGCCGATCGCCCCGATTAGCTCGCGAACTGAGTAGAGTTGATCGACATTATGGCGTTGCACGTTGTGCCGAAACTTCTGTCGGGCGGCTCGCTCAAAGGGGCGACATAAGTTAGCTAAATGGATTTTAAACCACGTCTTCGAGCGAAGGTATTTTTAAGGATTTTCAAGATGGTGACTATCTCGAATGACTCCTCTGTTAAGGACAATCGGCGAGTGTATTCTCCTATTTCTTTGCGGGGAACTGATTGCAAGATTAACTCCCAAGTTTCACTGGCGGGCCTGACTTCGTTCCGAGTCGGTGGCCCTGCCGAGTGGTACGTTGCACCCCGCAGTATGGAGGCTTTGCAAGCGACTTTTGCTTGGGCACACGATGAAGGAGTGCCGGTGACTCTGCTGGGTGCGGGTTCTAATTTGTTGGTGAGCGATCGGGGTTTGTCCGGTTTGGTCGTCGGCACTCGCTACCTCAAACAGGTGAATTTTAATCCAGAAACAGGTCAAGTTACAGCGGGGGCGGGCGAGTCAATTCCCCGCCTCGCTTGGTTGGCGGCTAAACGGGGCTGGAAAGGCCTCGAATGGGCAGTTGGCATACCGGGCAGCGTGGGAGGGGCTGTGGTGATGAATGCAGGCGCTCACAGAGGCTGTACTGCTGATATTCTGGTCAACGCTCGCGTCCTATCCCCTGGTGGTAAGGTGGAAATTCTGACTCCCCAAGAGTTGGAGTACCGCTACCGGACTTCGGTGCTGCAAGGGGGCGATCGGCTAGTAACAGAAGCGACTTTCCAGTTGCAGCCGGGATTTGACCGATCGCAAGTAATGGCAGAAACTAATGACCACTTCAGCCAGCGGCGGACAACTCAACCTTACCACTTACCGAGCTGTGGCTCAGTCTTCCGCAATCCCGGCCCCAAGACGGCCGGTTGGTTCATCGAACAAGCGGGACTGAAGGGATATCAGATCGGCGGCGCACAAGTGGCTCAGCGCCATGCTAATTTTATTCTTAACTGCGGGTCGGCAACGGCCAATGATATTTTTCAAGTGATCCGCCACGTTCAACAGCAAGTCGAGCAGCGGTGGTCGCTGTTGTTGGAGCCAGAAGTTAGAATACTGGGAGAGTTTCCCTTCTAAGGCATCATTGAAGTAATACGGAAACGGCAGACTGCCAGCCCACACACCATCACAAAGTAGTTATGACAAAATCAGGACAAGGATTTGGCTTCGGCCTGGGAAAAATGAAAGAACTGACTGAAGCTTTCAAAAAAGCTCAGCAGGTTCAAGAAGGAGCTAAAAAGCTCCAAGAAGAGTTGGATGTAATGGAAATTGAGGGAACTGCCGGCGGCGGCTTGGTCAAGGTTTTTCTCAGCGGCAACCAAGAACCCCGCCGCGTGGAAATCTCACCGGATGCCCTCGGTGAAGGTGCTGATGTGGTTTCTGAACTCGTCACGGTGGCGATGCAGGATGCTTACGCTAAGTCTACGATGACGATGCGGGAGAAAATGGAAGAACTTACCGGCGGACTGAATCTCCCCGGTTTCGGTTAGTCATTAGTCATCAGTCATTAGTTATTAGCTATCTGTGTTTAAAAATGGCTCTCTAGGTAATGACTGATTGATTTCTCTCAAGCACGAAACTTTGGGAAAAAGGGGAAAGGAAAAATTTTCTTTCTTCTTTTCCATGAAAAATTACTAATTACTAATTATCAATTAAATGTCTTATAAGTTATTGTTTGTCTGCCTCGGAAACATCTGCCGATCGCCCTCAGCAGAAAATATTATGAATCACTTAATTGAACAAGCTGGTTTGAGCGATCGCATCACCTGCGATTCTGCCGGAACTGCTAGCTATCACATTGGCAGCCCCCCTGACAGGCGGATGGCATTGGCGGCGAGGAAGCGAGACATTGAATTGCTAGGCGAAGCCCGCCAATTTTCCAAAAACGATTTTGAAAATTTTGATTTGATTCTGGCTATGGATCGAGACAATTATCGCAATATTCTTGCCCTGGATGCGGCTGGAAAGTATAAAGATAAAGTGCGGCTGATGTGCGATTTTTGCCAGAAATACGACCTTAAAGAAGTACCCGATCCTTACTACGGTGGCCCGGAGGGATTCGATCGAGTAATTGATTTGCTGCTGGACGCTTCCCAGGGTTTGTTGGAGTACGTTATAAATCAGGAAAAATTAACAATTACCAATTAACAATTACCAATTACCGACTAAATGGTGTTCCATCGCAAAGCGAACGAGTTCTGCACGGTTGTTACTTTGTGTTTTTCTGAACAAGCTGCTGACGTGCTTTTCGACGGTTCGGGGGCTGAGGTGGAGCCGATCGCCTATTTGAATATTAGAAAGACCTTCTGTCAGCAAATCTAGCACTTCTCGCTCTCGCTGAGTCAAACTCGGAGCATTTTGGCTGGGAGAGGGGCGATCGTCCGTTTCTGACTTTTGAGTAAAAAAATCCGCTTCTGGCTTGTCATTGGCTCTGCTGCGTGCCTCTGTTGGCGTTGGCTCGGGTTCCGGGGAACGAGAGGGGGCCTGAGCGATTAGAGCGTAGCGATCGAGCAAAGAGCGAATAACCGCCCCCAATTCCTGGAGTTCAAAAGGCTTAGCCAGATAATTGTCGCACCCCATCTGATAGCCGCGAATCCGTTCCTGCGTGCTCGTGCGTTCCGTCAAAAAAATCACTGGCAGCAAGCGGAAAGCGGGACGAGTCCGAACTCGCCGCACGAATTCGTAGCCATCCATCTCCGGCATTGTAATGTCGGTAACAATCAAGTGGGGCTGAAATTCATCTACCAAGCCTAAAGCTTCTTTGCCGTTCTCAGCAGCGATTACAGAGTATCCGGTAATTTCCAGATAATCGGTAATTGACAAGCGAGTCCCGAAATCGTCGTCAGCAACCAGAATCGTTAAGGGCATGGGGGGAAAGTTAAAATTAAACATTAAAAATTAAAAGTGAAATGAGTCACTTTTAATTTTTAATTCTACTGTTTAATTTTCTTGATAACTGGCAGTTAAAGTAGCGGGTTGGCCTAATTTTCCCTCCAAAGCTACGCCGCGCCCGTTGGCTGCCAAATGCCGCAGAGTTTTGTAAATTGTCTCGATTTGCTCGGGTTTTCCTGCTTTTTTGGCTATTTCTGCGACAGACAGAGGTTTTTGGGCGTCTTTGAGCACTTGCAGTACCCGTTGCTGCAAGTCCAATACAGCAGCGGCTGCTTTTTTGCCTGCTTCAACCCCTGGTTGGTGATAGGCATTGACATTCACCAAGGAACCGTAAAAACCTACGGCTCTTTCGTAGAGGGCGATTAATGCTCCTACTGTCCGAGGGTTGACTTGGGGAATGGTGACAGTAATGGAATCTCGGTGATTTTCGTACAAAGCTTGTCGAGTTCCCTGCAACAAACCAGACAAATAATCTCCTGAAGTGACGCCTGTTTCTACTTCTGGGGAAAGGCCTTGCCTGTCTTGCAAAACTTCGATAAATGTTAGGAAGAAATTCGGCACGCCGTCTCGCAGTTGCTGGACGTAGGCGTGTTGGTCGGTGCTACCTTTGTTGCCGTAAACTGCGATTCCTTGATGAACTGTGTTGCCGTCTAAATCTTCCTGTTTGCCGATCGATTCCATGACTAATTGCTGCAAGTAGCGGCTGAACAATAGTAGTGAATCTTTATACGGCAAAACTACCATATCTTTTTCGCCCCGTCCGTTGCAGGCAAAATACCAACTCATGGCTAAAAGGGCGGCGGGATTGTTTTTAACGTCGGGAATTCTGGTAGCTTCGTCCATCACTTTAGCGCCGTCGAGCATCGCCAGAATGTCGATGCCTTGCAAAGCTGCTGGCAAAAGCCCTACTGCTGAGAGTTCCGAAGTGCGCCCTCCCACCCAGTCGGCCATCGGGAAGCTGCCAATCCAGCCTTCGGATTTGGCTAAGTTGTCTAGTTTGCTGTCTGTTCCAGTGATCGCAACTGCCTGTTTGGCGAAGTCGAGTTTTTGGGCGGCGAAGGCTTTTTGAACTTCAATCATGCCGTTGCGGGGCTCGGGGGTGCCGCCGGATTTGGAGATTGTAATTACTAGGGTGCTGGCGAGTTTGTCTTTGATTTTGTTGAGAATTCGATCGATCCCAGCGGGATCGGTGTTGTCGATAAAATGTATTGCTAGGGGTGGAATGTCTGGGGATAAAGCTTCGGAGACAAATTGGGGGCCCAGGGCGGAACCACCGATGCCGATCGAAATTATGTCGGTAAATTGAGGAGCAAAGGGCGGTTTAATATCGCGGTTTTGAACTTTTTTGACAAATGTTTCGACTTGTGCTGTGCCTTCGACTATTTCTTGTTTTAATTCTGGAGTGGGAGCTAAATCGGGGTTTCGCAGCCAGTAGTGGCCCACCATGCGGTTTTCGTCGGGATTGGCGATCGCACCTGCTTCTAAAGCTGCCATGTCTTTGAAAGCTTTGTCAAATTTGGGCTTCAGTGCTGCTGCGAAAGCGTCGTCGAATCCCATGCGGCTGATATCGAGGTAAAGTCCCAATCCCTCGTGATAGTAAAGCCAGTCTTGATAGCGTTGCCAGAGTGCTGCGGCGTCCATAGGAATTCTCTACAATTTTTTTAATGTTCGATCGGCGTCGTCAGGAATCCACCAATTGTAGTTTAAAACGATCTGATGTACGGCTTTTGTAGAATCCCAATAAATTTAAGCATTAGTCGTCTGAAGGCAGCCGGAGCCGAAGCCAGCCAAACCATTCGGCAGAATTAAACAAGAAAAATATGACTTGAGCAACACTCTTAGTAGGTAGATCCCCCATTAATGGCCACACCCCATAGATAGATCGAAGTGGCACAGAGATTTAACTGTGGTCGGCGTTGGCGTTTGGGCCCTGGTTTCACAATATTCAAATTAGGGCGATCTGGATCTCTAAAATAAGCATTGTGGTCAGGTTAAATATACTTTTAGCTGTCACTCAATAATCGGCTAAAAATATAATTAATAACTGTCAACTATCTGAAGTGTAGTATAATATACAGATATTATCAATTAAAGTGCGATCGACTATGCTTGCTCTATCTCCAGAATTAAAAGAAAGGTTAGCAACTCCGCTTAAAATCGGCGATTTTGAAGTTAAAAGTCGCGTCCTGCAATCGCCCTTATCCGGCGTTACCGATTTGGTATTTCGCCGCCTGGTGCGCCGCTACGCGCCGGATTCGATGATGTACACGGAAATGGTGAACGCTACGGGTTTGCACTACGTGAAGCAACTGCCGAGAATTATGGAAGTTGACCCGAACGAGCGCCCGATTAGCATTCAATTGTTTGACTGCCGGCCGGATTTCTTGGCAGAAGCGGCGCAGAAGGCAGTGGCAGAAGGAGCCGATACTGTTGATATTAATATGGGGTGTCCGGTTAACAAAATTACTAAAAACGGTGGCGGTTCTTCTCTGCTGCGAGACCCGGAAACGGCCGAGGCAATTGTGCGGGCTGTTGTGGAAGCTGTAGATGTTCCTGTCACAGTTAAAACTAGGATCGGTTGGACTGACAAAGAAATTAATATTTTGGAATTTGCGAAGCGGATGGAAGATGCGGGAGCAAAAATGATTACCGTGCACGGCCGCACTCGATCGCAAGGTTACACCGGCCCGGCCAAATGGGAGTGGATTCGCCGAGTGAAAGAAGTTTTATCGATTCCAGTTATTGCTAACGGGGATATTTTTTCAGTGGAAGCAGCGATGCGATGTCTGGAAGAAACCGGCGCTGATGGAGTGATGTGTTCGCGGGGAACTTTGGGCTATCCTTTTTTGGTGGGAGAAGTTGATTATTTCTTGAAAATTGGTGAAGAAAAGATAGCTCCGACACCAATTGAACGCCTCGAATGTGCTAAAGAACATTTGCGGGCTTTGTGGGAATATAAAGGTGAAAGTGGTGTCTGCCAAGCGCGCAAGCACTTAACCTGGTATGCTAAGGGTTTCCCCGGCGCTGGGGAATTGCGGGGCGTGTTGGCTGTGGTAGAAACGGTTGAACAAGGTTGCGATTCGATCGATCGCGCGATCGAGCAATTGCCCGCATAAACCTTACCCGCAGATGTTAACTAGGGATTAGAGAAACAAAACCTGCCTCTGCGGGCTAAGATTTAAGACAAAGTTAAAAATTTGTGTGTGGGGGAAAGCATGGATTCCTTAAAAGGGCGAGATTTATTAAGTCTGGCAGATTTAAGCATTGACGAATTAAATTATTTGCTGGATCTAGCAGCCAGTTTAAAATCGGGAATGGTTAAGCTGAAACGCAATAAAGTTCTCGGCTTGTTATTTTCCAAAGCTTCAACGCGAACGCGGGTAAGTTTTACGGTGGCAATGTATAAATTGGGAGGGCAAGTGATTGACCTCAATCCCAACGTTACACAAGTCAGCCGCGGCGAACCTTTGGTAGATACAGCCAGGGTTTTAGACAGATATTTAGACATTTTGGCGATTCGGACTTTCGAGCAAAAGGATTTAGTAACTTTTGCCAACTATGCGAAAATTCCTGTAATTAATGCACTGACAGATGACGAACATCCATGTCAAGTGCTGGCGGATTTAATGACAGTTAAAGAGTGTTTTGGCAAGCTAGAAGGATTGACGCTGACTTATTTAGGCGACGGTAACAACATGGCAAATTCGCTGATGTTGGGCTGTGCAATGACGGGAATGAATGTAAGAATTGCTTGCCCTCAAGATTTCCAGCCGAATGCTGAGATAGTGGAAAAAGCTAAGAATATTGCTAAGGGAAAAACAGAAGTTACTGTGACGGCGGACGCAGAAGCAGCAGTGAAGAATGCTCAAGTGATTTATACTGATGTTTGGGCGAGTATGGGACAGGAAGAGGAAGCAAAAAGCAGGATTCCTTTGTTTGAACCCTATCAGGTAAATGAACAATTGCTGAAGTTAGCAGATAAGAATGCAATTGTATTGCACTGTTTGCCCGCACACCGGGATGAAGAGATTACCGATGCAGTGATTGAAGGCAGTCAATCGCGCGTTTGGGATCAGGCAGAAAATCGGATGCACGCTCAGCAAGCTTTGCTCGCAAGCATTCTCGAAAGCGATTAGGAAGTAGCTAAAAATTAGTCTGTCGGGAGATCAAATCGACCTGCTTGCTACTTTTTGCAGACCGCTTCCGTTATCATTTCATTTGAACCAGGATTATTTGCAGCCAGCCTGTAATTATCCGTTTCAACCATGATTAATTGCAATCTCTTAAGTAAAAGAAATGAATCATATCACTACGACAGACTTACTCGAAAATCTCAAATGGCGATATGCCACCAAACAGTTCGATCCAGCCAAAACAATTGCTCCAGAAATCTGGACAGCTTTAGAAGATGCGTTAGTGTTAACACCATCTTCTTATGGGCTTCAACCTTGGAAATTTCTGATTATTACCAGCTCGGAACTTAAAGAACAGCTCAAACCCCTCTCCTGGAATCAGTCACAGGTTACTGATTGCTCTCATTATGTCGTGTTCGCGATTAAAAAGCATCTCAATGCCGAGGATGTCGATCGCTTTATGGCTCGCACTGTCGAGCTGCGGGGCGGGACTGTAGAGGCAATGGCAGGATATCGGAGTCTAATCGTCAGTGACTTGGTTGATGGTGGCCGCAGTTTTAATATTAATGACTGGTCAACGCGCCAAACTTATATTGCACTGGGCAACTTTATGACCAGTGCTGCATTGCTTGGTGTTGACACCTGTCCAATGGAAGGAATTGAACCTGTCAATTACGATCGCGTGTTGGGTCTTTCTGCAAAAGGCTTTACTACCGTCGTAGCTTGTGCGGCTGGCTATCGCTCTGAAGCAGATAAGTATGCTTCACTCGCAAAAGTAAGATTCCCTAAGTCAGAAATCTTAGAAACTTTATAGAACCCATTTGGTATCTTCTTGAGCGAACTATATGGTTTTGAGGGGATCGTTTTACCAGAGGATTTAATACCAGAGTCAGGACTTTAAGCTAACAGGCATCAAACCAGATACAACCTAGATACCTCAAAGGCTTGTGAGACAACAAAAAGATCCTAAATGGGTTCTATAAACCCGGGATACGCTGTAAGTCGATCGCAATAGCGCACCTCGGCGCACCCTAAAAAGATATTAAGAGGCTCCGAAATTCACTTTTGTGACTTCGCCCGCGACAACATTAACTGTTTGTTGAATTTGACTACCGTCAACTTTCAACTGATAAGTTCCCGGAGAAAGCTCGATCGCCCCAAACCATCCTTTACCATCGGCGCGCAGTTGACGCACCTTGCCAGCAGCATCGATCGACTGCAATGTCAAACTGGTACCGTCGCAAGTTCGATCGCACCGCTGCAAATTTCCGGCGATCGCACCTGTAATCGGCCGCGACTTCCAAGGCATATCGGGAACCGCTGCTGCTGTCGCCCATACAGGCTGAGTTTCATAGGTTTTGCCCGTCGCAGCATCAACGTATTGACTGGGCACAGAAAGCGCGGTGTAAAACAAATCGTTGCTTTGGGGAACGTATTTCCAAGGCTGGCGGGGCAAATCACCGCTACCGCCCGATCGCAGTTCCACATTCGTGTACACGTTGCTGCTAGCGTAGGAATAGAGCACTGTACCTGCGACGTGATTTCCTTTCGCAGACGGCTGTTCGGCGCGACGGATCTGGCCTAGAGTGTCTTCGATGTAGTTGAGGTAATTGCCGGGGCCGATCGCAATTTGGCGGTTGTACTGGTGGTCTTTGGCGTACTCGATCCAGTGGTCATAAGCGACTTTTTGCGATGGTTTGTACTCGCGCTGGTAAGTCATCGGCATCGCCATGTCTAAGATCCCTTCTTCCAGCCAAGCGCGCCAATCTTGCAATACTTCTTTGTAAGGCTGCGTTTGATACCATCCTGCCTCGTTTTTCGGGCCGTCTCCCCAGGCGATCGTGGCGGCGGTAATTTTAACCCGCGGTTTGATGGCAAGGCTTTCTACATAAAGCTTCCGCACTAAATTTGTCACCTGATCGCGCCGCCACTGCATCCACGCGGGATCGGTGGGGGCGGGTTTGCCCGATCGACCTGTTTGCTGATTGAAACGGGCGATCGCAGTCGGATTGTAGCCCCAAGTCGGCCCACCGTAGCGCACATAATCCAACTGTACGCCGTCCACATCGTAGCGCTTGAGCAAGTCCAAATAGACGGAAACAGTATAATCTACGGCGTCTGGATGGCCGGGATCGAGGAAACCGGGTGATTCCCCCCCGTAAGTCAGCATTGCCCAATTGTCGCTGCCCGGGGCCGAAGGCCCGTGTTGTTGCCAAACGTGACCGGCGGGAAGTTTGCTGCCCGAAACCACTGGCAGCGTCACCATCCAAGCGTATACTTCAATGCCTGCGGCGTGGGCTTTGTCAATCACATCTTGCAGTGGATCGAAACCCGCCGGAACGTTGGGATCGAGGGTGCGGGGTTCGATCGCACTCGTGTAAAAGGCATCGCCACGGCGGCGGACTTGGGCGACGATGGCGTTGGCATTTGCCCGCTGCGCGTCTGCGATCAATTTTGTGACTTCTTGAGGGGTTTTGAAGCCGGGGTTGAAGGCGTCCACCCAGAAGGCGCGAAATTCGGCGGTTTGGGTTTGCGGGGGCATAGTTGCGATTGCCCGGGAGGGGAACCAGTTTGAGAACCAACCAGGAGTCAGCAGAAAACTAATTGTTAAGCCAATCAGGAACAAGCTTGACAAAAAGAATGTTTTGGTCTTTCGCATGAGAAATGTGTGAGAGAGCGTTTAACAGTCCTTTACGGACTTTTGGTTTGAGCGTCCGCTTGACATTTTCGCACAAGGGTACATTAATTGGGCAGATCGGTAAATAGTTGAGTAATACCGCTGGGAGAGTCGAGAATGAGATTAAAAGTGACCTCGGCAAAATGGGCGATATTTTCCGATCTTTCAATATAGCGGTTGAGCCAGTAAATTGAATCCGCTACACCACTTAACATAGTTTTACAGGCTAAATACGGTTTTAATGATTTTCATTTTGGCTGTATCAATGCCGCATTCAAGTTTGGAAATTGGACTGAGGGTTTTCCACTTGCCTTTATTCGCGGTGAAGATAGCATCGGCTGTTTTTTCGGCATCAATCTTATCAAAGCCTCCTATTTTATTAGTGTATAAGTAATTGAGACGATCGAAAATTTCATCTCTTGATGCACGTTTCACGCTAACTGCTTCAGGCGGTGGCGGCGGTGGCGCGAGTGGAGCAGGCGGCGAGAGATAGAATACTTTTGCTAAAGCATCTAACTTTTTACCCTTAGTAATGGAACATTTTAAGCTGGTAACAGGGTTAAAGTTTGACCAGGTTTCTCGATCGGCTGCTGAAATGCGATTAGTCGCTACAATGACATCCAATCCCTTCAATGCACTTCCTGGTTCTGCAACCAAATATCTAAGTGCAGCAAGAATAGTATCTCTTGATGCTGTGCTAAGGTTAACTTTGGGTATTACTTCCCTTGCCAAAATTTTAGCTTGCTCAATGTTTTTAGATTCGGGTTCAATGATTATGCACCAGACTCGCTCTAGTTCAGCTTGTTGAGCGACTGCATAAATAAAGGAATTGCTGACTACTTGATATTGATAATCACCTGTTTCTTTAACAATCACAGGAATCCAATTGTGTCCACCACCTTGCAGAACTGCCTCGGCTGCGGCGGTGATGATAAACTCAGATTCAGAGCATGGTTCCCCTGGTTCAATATCAGCTAATGGCAGGTGCATCAGCTTACCGATGTCATCATACTTACTCATCCTAAGAAATACTCCTTAATTAGACCAGAATAGTGTTCTAAAGCGATCTTGTTGAGAAAGACAGCGGGAATGTGAGAGAAGGCAGCATTAGCCACACTAGCATAACTGGGAATACTGAAGATAGTTTTAATATCTTTTCCACTTGTAGATTTAGGCCAATAATATGGTAGCAGATCAAAACCATCTTTTTTAGCTTGATTAATTATTTTTCCAATTTCCTGATTTGCTGTCTGAAGGCCAGGATCTGTGAGCTTCTCTCCATTGAAAAAGATGGGTAGGGCAATTGGCCCACCATCTGCTCTTTCTTGTTTAATTTCAGGAATAAACTGCGTAATCACCCTAGCTGCATTGTGTAGTGAGGCTAATCCATTATGCTTGGTAGGGATGAGAACAACATCAGAGGCATAAACACTGCTTTGGCTGAAAAATAACCATTGGGTAGGGCAATCAATCAATATGTAATCATATTTAAAAACAAAAGGTTTAAGGATATCTCGCAATCTTTTTGGACCTTTTTGAATTTTTGATTCAGCTAGACGCTGATCGGTAAAGTCTTCCATGTCCTCACTTGATGGAATCACGTCAAAAAAATGTAGAAGTTTTCCGGGCTTGTCACTGTGAGTAAAATGAACCACTGTTTTGTTAACATCTGCTTTTGTATCAGTCAAACAGTCAGATAAAGTAATAGTTCCTACGTCTAGCCCAAGAGTTCTAGTTAAATCTCTTTGTGAATCAAAATCAACTACTAGAACCTTCTTTTTCTGTTTTCGCAAAATTGCTGCTAAATTGAGCGTTGTTGTCGTTTTGCCCACTCCTCCTTTATTGTTATAGATACAAACCGTCAATGCCTGGGGCGGGTTGTCAATCAAAGATTTGATATGTTGGACAATGGCACTAATATTACTTTTGTTAATCAGAGTGCAAGCAGTTGCTGGAATTACAACTTTCCCATGCCTCCGAAATAACTGGATATGAATGCCATTAGTAATAATGCCCCATTGAGCCGTTTGGCAGTTAGGAGATAGCAGATATCTTTTAATCTGTTCCCTAGACTCGTTATATTTGGGAGTACCTTCCGCTAAGTTAATTTTAGATCCTGTCGCTATTGCCCGTCCCTTGCCTTCAACAAGTAAGTAGGGAGCGACAGGAGAGAACAAAAACTTCTCACTCTCAGTATTTTTACGCGCTGCGAAATCTACTTTCTGAGCACCCTGACCTGTTGGAAACTGTGGAAACTGGTCATTTTTAGTGAATCCAAGTGCTTCTATTAGAACCGACACAAATTGAGAGTTGACGATCGCTTCAATGGCATTCTCTGGAATGCTATCTAAAACTTGACCCCAGTTGATAGTTGTCATCATTTACAGTTAGATACTTAAGTAAAATCATAACGCTTGGTTTCAGTTTGTGTCATCGTTAGCTACCTCCCGCTCTAGCTATATGAACAGTCAACATACTTTTGGATAAGTTATATATTTTATAGTGCGCTTGACATTTTCGCACATCGGTGCAATTTTGGGCGAAAATACACTGAACAGGCGATCCTCTTCGAGGGTTTCGCTAACGCACTTTTTGAACAAATGATAGTACCGCACTTTCAAACGCTAGCCCTTCCGGGTAACAGCTACTCAACTGCAAGCAATTTACTCGATCGAGTAGATGGCTGGCGCCAAGAAGCAACCCGAAAGTTGCAGCAAAGCCAGAGAGGAGAAAAGGGACAATTTTTAACACCTTCCTCCGTCGCAAGTTTGATGGCGGGAATGTTTGAATTTAACTGTCCCGATATATCGCTTTTAGATGCCGGTGCAGGAATTGGTTCCCTGTTAGCAGCCGTTGTTGGCGAGCTTTGTCAGCGCCCAAACAAACCGCGTAGCCTGCACATTACAGCTTATGAAATTGACATTATTTTGATTGAATACCTCAAGCAAACCTTAGAATTGTGCAGTATAGAATGTCAGCGTTGTGGGATATTTTTTACCTGTGAGGTTCGCGAAATTGATTTTATTCAAGACAGCGCCGAGATGTTGCAGCCCAATCTATTTACACAGCCAGTAAAACGGGAATTTACCCATGCAATTATCAATCCTCCCTATGCCAAAATAGACGCTAAATCCCAAGCCCGAACCTTGCTGCGTTCTATAGGACTAGAAACCAGCAATCTCTACGCTGGCTTCACAGTTGCTGCCGCTCACCTGCTAAAACCAAACGGTGAATTAGTATCGATTACTCCCCGCAGCTTTTGCAACGGTTTATACTTTCGAGATTTCCGCAAAGTATTCCTTCAAATGATGGCTTTACGCCAAGTACACATCTTTGAATCCCGACAGTTGCCATTTCGCGATGATGCGGTGCTGCAAGAAACTATTATTGTGCGCGCCACCAAACAAATAGAACAGCCAGATACTGTACTAATTACCTCAAGCAGCAGCGTGGGCGACGACCTGGTTTTGTCTCACCAACTACCCTATACCGCCCTAATTAATCCTAAAGACTCCGAGCAATTTATTCGGATTTTACCGGATTCTGTCAGCCAGAAAGTAGTCGAGCAAATGGCTCAATTTACTTGCACCCTAGAGGAATTAGGCTTAACAGTTTCTACGGGAAAAGTTGTAGATTTTCGTGTTCGCTCTGACTTGCGACTAAAACCTGAAAACGGTACAGTTCCGCTGATTTATCCCGCACACTTCTCGGCTGGCGGTGTTGAATATCCCACAGCAACGAGAAAGCATCAAGCTTTAGCGGTCACCGAAAAAACTGCTGCACTTCTCGTACCTAACGAACATTATGTTTTGAGCAAGCGCTTCTCGTCAAAGGAAGAGAAAAAGCGAATTGTTGCAGTTGTGTGGGATGCCAATAAAATTAATAGCTCTAGCGTGGGTTTTGAGAACCATTTGAATTACTTTCACCAACAGGGACGCGGATTAGACCTCACCCTGGCGCGGGGATTGGCCGTTTATCTAAATTCGAGTTTGGTAGATGCGTTTTTCCGACTGTTCAACGGACACACTCAAGTTAATGCTACGGATTTACGCACTTTGAAGTATCCTAATCTAGAGCAATTACTTTTACTTGGCGCTCAAATAACAGAAATATTTCCTACACAGCGGGAGCTCGATCAACTTGTCGAGAGACAACTGCTGAACGCGACCAATCCGTTAGAAAATAGCCCAATGACAATCAAGAACCGTATTGATGAATCTCTAGAAATACTTGCTGCGCTGGGTTTTCCAAAAGGTCAGCTTAACGAACGTTCCGCCTTAACCCTCCTGGCTTTGCTTGACCTCAAGCCAAAGGATGCTTGGGAATTGGCAAAATCTCCACTTCGGGGAATCACACCAATTATGGAATTTATGGAGCAGGAGTACAGTAAAAAATATGCACCAAATACGCGGGAAACTGTGCGCCGCCAAACGGTGCATCAGTTTCTAGATGCAGGTTTAATTGTTGTTAATCCTGACAGTCCCGAACGTCCGGTGAATAGTCCAAAAACGGCATATCAGATAGAAGAAAGTGCTTTGGAACTGCTGCGAACTTATGAGACTTCTGACTGGGACAAGAATGTTCGCGCTTACCTCGTTCATTTTAACGGAGAAAATCTTTTGCAGGCTTATTCAAAAAACAAAAATAGTTTTGACTCTGAATGATGCTAAAATGCACTATTTATATGGCAGCCGCTGGCATCGGAATGGCATATACTGTGATGCCAGGGGTTTAATTGACCGGAATAGTCGATCGCACTCAGTAAATCAAATAAGTAACTAGGTAAAATATCTCTGCAATGGAAAAAAAGCATAACGCTGGATTGTGGGTATCAGTATTATACTTCGCTCAAGGTCTCCCTTACACCGTCGTTAATTTAATGTCGGTGATTTTTTTGAAAGGTATGGGAACCAGCAACGAGCTCATCGGCTTGACAAGTCTGTTGTCTTTTCCTTGGGTTTTAAAAGGTTTGTGGGGGCCAGTTGTTGATTTGTATTCCACCAAACGCAAATGGATTTTAGCAACCGAAATTATTTGTGCTTTTCTGTTTGCTTTCCTAGCTTTTGGCGTATTAACGCCCGCACCGATTATTATATCGCTTGTGATCTTTACGGCGATCGCCTTTGTGTCAGCTACTCACGACATCGCCATTGACGGATTTTATTTAAACACTCTCAATAAAGACCAGCAAGCCTTGTTTGTCGGGGTTCGCAACACGGCTTATAGAGGTGCTGTCATTGCGGGTAGCGGTTTATTGGTGTTCTTAGCCGGCAAACTGGCAGAACAGCATTTAGTCACCGGAAATACAGGCGACACCAAAACATATCAAAACATTCCGCTGCCACTTTTCGGTTCGGATTTTAGCGTGTCTGCGCTTAACTACGGATGGGCGACAGCCTTTGGCATTTGTGCGATTATGTTTGTGCTGATATATCTCTTTCAGCGGTGGTATCTTCCCTATCCTAGAAATTACGCTCTGGAATCCGGCGCCCCCCAACAAACAACAAGCTTTATCGAAGCCTTTAAAACTTATTTTCAGCAAGATAAAATTGGTTGGATTGTTACTTATGTCTTAATTTTTAGGTTAGGCGATGCCTTGACGTTTAAAATGGCTCCGCCATTTTTAATGGATAAAGTGGAGAAAGGAGGATTAGCAGTTTCTACATCGGACATGGGTCTGTTATCCGGTACCATCGGGGTAATGTTTCTGTTAATTGGAGGGTTGCTGGGCGGCTATTTGATTGCAAAACAAGGGTTGAAAAAATGGATGTGGCCGACGGCAATTCTGCAAAATTCAACTAACGTGCTGTATTGGCTGTTGGCGATAAATCAGCCGGGGATTGAATGGGCTTATGCTGTAAATTCGATCGAGCAATTTACTTACGGACTTGGCGTAGCTGCCTATACAGTGTTCTTGATGCGGACTGTCCGCCCTGAATACGAAGCATCTCACTATGCAATTACAACGGCTTTTATGGCCGCAGGAGTGCTGATTCCGGGCGTTTTTAGCGGCTACTTGCAGGCGAATCTCGGCTATCAAAATTATTTTTTTATGAGCGCGCTGGCTGTGATTCCCGGTATGCTGACCATTTTCTTTCTGCCCCTAGAAGATGAGAAAAAATTAGCATCCATGCCTAGGCCTGGACTGGACGATTTCGATTAATATCAAGTCCGGTCGCTATAATTATCAGGTCCGGGCGGGGCTGGTTTACCCATGTCTGCACTTTTTTTTCGAGATTTCGGTGAACCCGCCCTTGGAGGAATATTGATGTTTTTAATCATGGAAGAGTATAAATTGTGCGTGTTTGTTTTCCTAAAATAAAATAAGGACACAACATTGTTATGTCCCTACGAAATATCTCTATTGCCAGCGCCCAACTAAATCGCAATAAAATCAGTAGCTGTTAGCCGACTACTTAGAATGCCAGGAATACTGGCAAGAACTTCGCCATTACGGGCCAGTTCAATCGTCGTTGAAAAATCTCCTTCAGTAACTCTCACTTGGTTGAAGGTCAAACCTCCGCTCAAACCGATTAAATCTTGACCCTTTTGAAAGTCTACAAGTGTATCTGTACCGGCACCAGATCCTAACACCAATACGTCGCGTCCAGCGCCACCAATTAAGAGATCCGCACCCCCTCCGCCAATGAGCGTATCGTCTCCTTCTCCACCGTTCAAATAGTCATCCCCTTTGCCACCTAATACCAGGTCGTTGCCGATGCCAGCGCTGATAATATCGTTGCCTTTGTTGCCGTTGAGAGTGTCGTTTCCCCCATTGCCAGTGATAATATCGTCCCCTGCCAAACCTGATGCTGTATTGTTCGCATCGTCGCCGACTAAACTATTAATTTGGGATGGATCTAGAGCAGTTTGAATGGCCCTAAAATTTCCAAAAAAGCCTTTTCCGGGAGTGGTTCTTAATTGCTCTACTGTGCTGCGCGATTGCAGCGCATCTCCAAATTCTGGCAATGCAAAGTCTAAGCCAGCTAACAGTTCTAAATAATCTGAATCTGTAAAAGTGAAACCAGAGCGGTTCAACTGGTCTACAGAGATTTCTGCCTGAGTCAAGCCGGGGGGTGGAGAAGTTAACAAACCGCTTTGGCCGTGCTTGTCCAAGACAAGTAGCGGGTTGATAATCGGGTTAGTAAATGTTTGAAGAACTACTTTTCCCGGTAGGAAAGCTTCTCCTCCCAAACTAACAAAATCGCCGCTAACTATGTAGTGAGTTACATTTTTTCCGGCGCCGACTTTCTGCTTAAATGTATTGACTGTACTCTGACTAACTCCGGGAGAATTGAAGGTGACAACATCTCCGATCGCAGATGTGAATTCTGTTGCGGCTAACTGCGTTAAAGCACCGCCCAAGCTGTGTCCGAGAAGGTCTGGGAGCAAGCGACGAGGGTTTTTTGCTGTGTCTTGACCGATTTGTGTCAGCCAATTTCCTAATGCCTGTTTGTTGGCTTCAAATTGGTTGAAACCGACGCCCCGCTTGTCTGCGTTGGCAAGATCGTCTGTGGGCGAGTCGGTGCCGCGAAATACCAAAAGAGGCGGTTTGTCTGGGGTGGTGGAAATTAAGCCGATCGCGTGAAATCCAGTTCCGGGATCGTCAAAGGTGCGATCGATTTGGTAGCCAGCAGCCGTCAAACCTGTTTGAACTAAGGTTTGAGACTGGGGGTTGTTATCTATGTAAACAATTTGCTTAGCTATAGTTTCGTAAGCGGCGGGGGAGGAGGGCATATTTTTTTATTTCCTGTCGTTAGATTGGGAATTAGTGTTTAAGCTACTTAATTAATTTTACTGTAAACTCCGGTTATTAACCATATTAATTGCTCATATTTCGTTCCTTTGTAGGGGCTGATTTAGCAGAAATTTTTTGTGAATAAAAACAATTTTGCTACCAAACCCACCCCGGTTTCGCGCCCCCACAACTACAAATTTTTCTCGCCCTAAAGCTATACAAAATCTACCCGCGTAATATCGCTTGCCATTACGCCTCTGAGACTAGCAAGAATTTCACCAGTAATCGGGATAGTAATTAAAGCTCCGTCAGCACCTTGGGTTACTCTAATTTGAGGAAAAGTTAGACCCCGCGACAGTGTAATTAAATCTTGACTATCTTGAAAATCTACAATCACATCGGCGCCGCCACCTGATTCCAATACAAAGCGATCGCGCCCCGCGCCACCCATTAAAAAATCGTTGCCAAACTCGCCGGAAATCAAATCATTTCCGTCGCCACCGTCCAAATAATCGTTATCTCTGCCGCCGTACAAGAAGTCGTCGCCCTCACCACCGATGATGCTGTCATTACCTCGATTGCCTCTGAGAGTATCGTTACCGCGGTTGCCGATAACTGTATCCTCTCCCGGGCCGCCGGTAGCAGTATTGTTGCGATCGTCCCCTGATAAATAATTGGGTTGTAAGGGAGCTAAACCATATTGCATTTGTCTGATTAACTGCACGAAAGAAAATTCGGGTGCTGTTCTCACACTCTCTGCACCGCCTCTGGTTCTGATGGCTACTGACACATTGGGCAAGGCCAAATTCATCGCAGCGATAAACTCGTTAAAATCTGAATCGTTGTTATAAGTAAATTCGGGACTGTTTAATTGTTCTACGGAAATTTGTCTCTGCAAAAAACCCACGGGCGGAGTAGTTAACAAATTTTCAGTTCGATGTTTTGCCAAAACATTTAAGGGATTAATACTCGGATCTGTAAAACTTTGGATAAATACTTTACCCGGAATAAATGCTTCCCCAAACAAGCTCACTACATCTCCACTGACAATGTAGTGAGTGACATTTTTGTTGCCTGCCCTGCTGAGATTTCTCCGAAAAGTGTTGAATGTACTCGCTGAGACTCCCGGAGAGTTGAAAGTAAAGATATCTCCGGTCAGAGATGTGTATTCGGTTGCTACAAGTTGAGCGACGGCTCCGCCCCAACTGTGCCCGATGACATCGGGCAATAATTTGCTGGGATTTTTAGCAGTATTTTGACCTATTTCTGTCAGCCAATTTTTGATATTATCTTTGTTCTTTTCAAATTCAGGTAAACCAATGTCTCTGGAGTCGGAAAATATAGCGTCGCCGTCGATGAAATCTGTACCTTTAAATACGAGGGCTGGCGGTTTTTGGGGATCGAGTGAACCGAACCCGATCGCATAAAAGTTTGTTTCTGGGTCGTCGAATATGCGATCGATATAGTAGCCATTAGTATCTAGGAAACGCGAAACTTCATTTTGTGCGTTCGGTTTTTGATTCAAAAAAACAATTGACTTAGCCAGAGCTTCATAAACAGCAGGCGAGGCACTCATAATATTATATTTGGTGTTTGTTGGTATTTGCGATCGCTCAAGCTTGAGCTAAGTGTCCAATCAACCATTATAGCTGACAAGCTTTTATGGTACACTTGATAATATCAACTCAACAATCAAGTTTTTGCGGTTATGGCAATCATTCGTCAATACATTGCTCCATTAATAGCGATATTAGTATTTTTCCTGGCTCTGGTAGCAGTCAGCGCTCGCATCTTTTTGCCGGCTGACATGGCTGCCCCGGCACCGATTGAGGAAGCGATCCCCCAAAAGCAAGCGGCAGTAGTGAATCCAATTTTCTTGGGGCTAAATTATGCCGCTCTCCGTGTCCGCTGAGCTGATGTCTGCTCAACTAATACCGGGTTACTGGCTGCGCTCAGGATCGGGAGTCGATCGAGCAAAACTGGTAAAGTTTATGCACCGGACATACCAAGAGCTTTACCCCGATCGGGAATTGGGACATTTGGCTCAAACGGTCGAGCAGTATTTTTCTAACCAGACGCCGGTTTGGTGGGTAGAGTGCCAGAAAAACAGCCCGGAAGAGGCAGAAATTTTGCCGGTGCTTCCCTCGCAGTATCTCAATCCCCAATCTCAAGTCCAAAATCTGACATCGGTTGTGGGATGTTTGTGGTTGGGAAATGCGATCGACCAAACCACCGGAGAACGGTATGCTCACATTTTTTTGCTGTACGTAGCACCGGAACATCGCCGTCTGGGGATCGGTGCAGCTTTAGTTATTCATGCTGAAAATTGGGCGCGGGAAAGGGGCGATCGGCAAATTGGTTTGCAAGTATTTCTGAGCAATCAGCCGGCGGTGAATCTCTATCAAAAATTAGGCTATCAAAGTCATTCCGTCTCGATGCTCAAGTCTCTTTAAAAAATAAAAGGTAATGTTTGTAGTAAGGACGAAAAGTTTTGATACAGAAAGAAGCTGAAAACTTCGTGACTTTATGGGGACTTAAGTCTTGACTACGAACTTTATGGAGGAGTGAAGTCCTCACTATGAACCACATGAGGAATTCACTCCTCGTTCGGAATACTTTTATTGGTATTATCCTAGTTGCTGTTGACCGTTGTCTGAGTTGCTCAGGAGCATCCTCAGTACGGTAAAGTTTTTTTATGAACAATAACGACTACTCCAACGCCCTTGATACTGACACGGAACTGGAAAGCCCTTTGGATCAATTTGACGAATCCCAACCCCCGCTGCCAGATCCCGAGGAAATGCTGCCTTTGCTGGAATCCCCGGAACCTCAGCACCGGATGATTGCGGCGCGGGCTTTTTGTGAACTGCAGGACGATCGAGCAATTTCGCATTTAATTAATTTATTGAGAGACGGTTGCCCCTTGGTGCGGGTAAGCGCGGCTTATGCGTTGGGGCGAAATCCGAGTCCCGATGCTGTGGAACCGCTGATTCTTCAGCTTAACTCCGACTGGAACGGTTACGTTCGCAAAGGGGTAGTTTGGGCCCTGGGAAATTGCAGCGACCACCGCGCTTTGCCATCTTTAATTGATGCTCTGAAAACAGATATTTCGGCGGTGCGTTTGTGGGCGGCGAGTTCTCTGGGTCAAATGGCAAAAGTTGGTTACTATGTGGTGATTGCTGCGATTCCGCCGTTGATTCAAACGCTGCGGGGAGATTCTGTATCTGCTGTGCGGAGCAACTGCGCTTGGGCGATCGGGCAACTGGCCCGCGAATTGCCGAATAATATAGTCTACGGTGGGGCGATCGATGGTTTGATTGAAGCTTTAGAAGAAGATGAAGATATGGGCGTGCGGGAAGATGCTAAATCTTCGCTATTGCGAGTCGGCGACCCGCGCGGATTGCAGATAATTGAAGACTTAGAAATGGAAGGACTTTTGTGATTTAAACGCCCCCATTACTAATTACCCATTACTAATTATGCCTTTCATCAGTGCTAAAACAGATTTTGGTTTCAAAAAAATTTTTGGTTCGCCCCAGAGCAAAGACATTTTGATTAGCTTCCTTAATGCTATGCTCTATGACGCACAGCCAACCATTGAAGACTTAGAAATTATTGACCCTTACGCCGCGCCGAGCGTTACTGGATTAAAAGACACTTACCTGGATGTTAAAGCCAAAATTACAGGCAACAAAACTGTGATTATCGAAATGCAGGTAATAAATGTAGAAGCTTTTACTAAACGGGTAGTGTACAATGCCGCCAAAACCTACGCAACTCAACTCAGACCCAGGGAAGGATACTCTAAATTAAATCCTTTGATTGCTTTAACAATTACCGATTTTATTCTATTTAAAAATACCGAAAAGTTTCTCACCCATTTTGTCTTTAAAGAACTAGAAGAAAACTTCGAGTATTATAACAGAGAAATCGAATTAGTGTTTGTCGAACTTCCCAAGTTTAACAAAGAACTGGAACAAATCGAAAACCTAATTCAAAGCTGGATTTATTTTATCAAAAATGCTCCCCTCTTCGATGAAATTCCCGAAAAATTTGCATCAATGCCCGAAATTCAAACAGCTTTTTCCATCGCCAGCAGAACTAATTTAACCCTTAAGGAATTAGAGGAACTGGAAAAGCGGGAAATGTTTTTGGAAGACCAGCGCGGTGCTATTATTAAGGGGATGCAAGAAGGTCGCCAAGAAGGCATTATTGAGGGGCAAACAGCATTAATCTTGCGTCAAGTCGCGCGGCGCACTGGCGAAATCTCACCAGAAACTAAAACTCGCATTCGGCAGTTATCTCTCGAACAATTAGAGGATTTAGGAGAGATTTTGTTAGATTTTACCAGTCCAGAGGATTTGATAGCTTGGTTGGAATCGGCTTCAGCATGAATTTATAACTTTTGCACTCCTGATACTAAATCAGGCTTTAATACCCCCTTCATTCTTTACTCGCCGCAGGCGGCTTTTGTTTGTCTAGTAGCGGTTTCAACCGCCTACTTCCTAATCTAATAGGTCGGGTTCCCGGCGCACAATCATGTCATAAAGCGGTTGAAAGCTAAACCATCCCATACGGTGCGACCCTACTTGTTGCTGTGTTAAACGCGCACATTCTGGCTTGATGAGAATGGGTTTTCCCGCTGCTTCTGCCATTAACTGTGCTTGACAAGAACGTTCCATTGCAATAAACCACCAAGCTGCTTCATCTACTGTTTGACCTACTGTTAACAGTCCGTGATTTTGTAAAATAATAGCTTTTTTCTCACCTAAAGTTTTGGCGATGCGTTTAGCTTCTTCGATTTCCAAAACAACTCCGGTGTAATCGTCAAATAAAGCTTGGTCTTCATAAAAAGAACAAGCATCTTGCGTCAGCGGGTCAAGCAGGCGGCCCAAACTCGACCAACTTTTGCCGTAGGGAGAATGAGCGTGGGCTGCTGCAATTACGTCGGGGCGGACGCTGTGCACTTGGGAATGAATGGCAAATGCTGCTTCGTTTACGGGTTTATTTCCTTCAACTACTTCGCCTTTGTGGTTGACTAAAATTAGGTCGCTGACTCGAATTAAACCAAAGTGCATTCCAAAAGAATTAACCCAGAAATGGTCGAGGTGTTCGGGGTCGCGGACGGTGATATGTCCGGCCACTCCTTCGCTGAATCCGAAGCGGGCAAATAATCGGAATGCGGCCGCTAAACGCTGTTTCCGGTGGCGGCGTTCTTCTTCAATTGAGTTGAAGGTTGGGGGTTGAATGGTGACTTTGGGGATTTTTATTGCAACCATAGATTTGGGAATTGGGAATTGGGCATGGGGCATGGGGCATGGGGCATTGTTGACTGTTGACTGTTAACTGTTAACTAATGACTGCTGACTACTGACTTTTTCGCTGAGGCGCAAACCTGCGATGTTTTTGCAGTCAAAGGTGGCGTTGTTGCCCGGGCGACGTTCTATTAATTCTAGAATTTGTCCGGCGGGGTTTTGCACAAACCACTGGGTTAATGAGCCCGAGTTTAGAGGATGCTCTGGTAGCGGTTTAAAGTTTTTATTTTGCCATATTTTAGCAGCATTCTGGGCGTTTTCAACTCGAATCGCGACGTGGTGAACTGCTTCTAATCCTCTTTCTTGCTGGAAGCGGTCTGTTTGGTCGCCGTCCGCGTGGGGCGCATCTAATACTACTAACCCACCGGCTGGCATTAATAAGGTCATTAAATGCAGCCACAAGTCGGAGGGAACGTTAATGTTTCCCGAACAAAAGTTGATGGGGAATAAGTCTGGGCCTTCGACTGTTTTAGCACCGAAAGGGCGAAAAGATGCGGCGTAGTTTTCGAGTTCGGTGCGGCTGGGAAATGTGATGACAAAGTGGTCGATTGAAACTGCTTCGCCGTACAGGTTTGTCTCAAAAATCCAGTTGGTTAAAAATTCAGGATTTGTAAATTTTGGGTTAAGTTCCACCAAGCCATTTTTTTCTATCAAAGGTGAGTCAAGATGGCTGTCAGTGTGGTTCGGGAATTTTAGGGTTTTCAGCTTAACGTTTTTCATGTGTTTGACCCCGATGTGGAAGGAGGCAAAACTGCAAATTTCATCTACAGGCTCAACAGCATTCACATTTTGTGCCTCTTAATTCAAAAATAACACAAAATTTAATAAGGGCCACTCTAGATCAAGTTCATTGGCCGATCGCGTTCCCGGCCAACCACGCTGTAGTCCAGGCACTTTGGAAGTTGAAACCGCCCGTCACGCCGTCGATATCCAAGATTTCGCCCGCAAAGAAAAGTCCGGGACAGCGGCGGCTTTCCATTGTCTTAAAATTGACTTCTTTGAGGTTGACACCGCCGCAGGTGACGAACTCTTCTTTAAATGCGCCTTTTCCGGCAATCTGATATTCGCCTTGAACGAGTTCTTGCAGGAGGCGATCGAGGGTTTTGTTAGATAAGTCGGCCCAGCGTTTTTGCTCATCAATGCCGATCGAACTTGTCAAACGTTCCCAGAGGCGGCGCGGCACCGGAAACGGACAGCTAGAGACAATCAATCGGTGCGACAACTGCGACTTAACCGCTAGCAGTTGCTGCCGCAAAACTTCCGCATTGTACTGGGGAAGCCAATTAACCAGCACAGATGTTTTATAATGGCGATCGTGCAAAAATCTCGCACCCCAAGCCGACAGTTTGAGTACAGCAGGCCCGCTTAAACCCCAGTGAGTAATTAGCAAAGGCCCGCTTTGTTCTAATTTAGCTCCCGGCAATTTCACCTTAGCATTAGGAACAGAAATTCCGGCTAAATCTGTGATTCTGCTGTCTGAAATATTAAAAGTAAATAGAGAAGGAACGGGCAGTTCTACAGTATTACCTAACTCTTTTGCCCACTTATAACCCGATGGATTGCTGCCTGTAGCGAGAAGAATGCGATCGCACTTAAAACTCTCCCCCGACTTCAACTCTATTTCAAACCTAGGGGCCGTGTCCCCCTGTTCGACCTCTGCCGTATTTCCTGTTAATTTCTTTACAGAAACTACTGCATCGCCCGTGCGAATTTTTACGCCTGCATCCTCAGCAGCGCGGATCAAACAGTTAACAATAGTCCCCGAATCGTCTGTGGTCGGAAACATTCGCCCGTCTTCTTCGGTTTTCAACTTCACACCGTGACCAGCAAACCATTCTACAGTATCGCGGGGTTGAAATCGAGTAAAAGCACCGCGCAGAGCTTTCCCTCCTCTGGGGTAATTCTGCACTAAAATACCGGGATCAAAACAAGCGTGAGTAACGTTGCAGCGCCCGCCGCCCGATATGCGAACTTTTGCCAGGAGTTGCCGGCCAGCTTCTAGTAAAGTGACGCGGGCCTGGGGGTAGGTTTTGGCACAGGTAATTGCACTAAAAAAACCAGCAGCACCGCCACCGATAACTGTAATTTTGAGGATTCGATCGGACAAATTATTTCTCGCTTATTCTGGTTCAAAATCGGATTTGGCAGCCCCGCAAGTGGGACAAACCCAATTGTCGGGGATATCTTCAAAGGCAGTACCGGGATCTATGCCTCCGTCGGGGTCGCCTACTTCGGGATCGTAGACATAATTGCAAACTGTACAAACGTATTTTTGCATTTGCTTAACTCAATTTTATATTGTAAGCCTATAGATTGTACTTGACAACGCAACCTAATGCAATACCACTTTCAAAAAGTAAGGCGACTTTCGGCAATTCCCAAATTAATTATTAAAAATTAAGTGGTTGACAATCAATTAGAAAATCTAAAGTATATTTAATATAATTAAGTTGTGCACAATTAGAAAATCTAAAATCTAAAATCGTCAAAGCCTCCAGAACCACAGTTCTAGAGGCTTGATTGTATTTTTTATTAGTTTACTGCGATTGGAAGACTAGACTTTCGCTAAAGGCTTAGTCCAAACGCCGCTTTCATCTTCTTCGTACTGCTGATGAATGGCGGCCCAAGCAGTGTGTTCCGCTTGTATCGAGTCGTTGGTTTCGTCAAATGCGGCGTTGTAGGATTCCATAAAGGTTTTTTGAGCTTCTGCCGACAGGTGCGATCGCACTTCTGGAGATAAATCTGCCGGACTATTGCAGCGACCTTTGACGGCGCGCGGCAGCGTCATTTCGCTAACTGAAACTTCTTCGCCACCTGCACTTTCTAGCAAGAGTTGAAATTCGCCCGATTTATCTGCGGGAACTTCTGCCATCACGAGAAATTCGCCTGCTTCAACGCGGGTTTGATAGATAGTTGCTTTCTCTTCGGGCATTCCCAAAGCGACCAAAGCGGAAACTAAACCCGCACCGGCCGAACCTGCGATCGCGCCGCTAGCTGCACCCAACAGTACCGCACCCAGCGGGCCCGCCGATACTACTGCACCGACAAAGGGAATAAACAGCACGCCGACGCCAGTTAGCAAACCCAAAAAAGAACCGAATAAGGAACCAAAAATCGCCCCGCTTCGGAGACCGCCTAATATCACATCTTTTTTAGTAATAAAGCCGGCAATTTTAGTTTTAGATTGAAAGTTTTTTCCCATTACTGAGATGTGGTCGCGGGAAACTCCGCGATCGAGCAACCGCCGAATTACGCCGTCTAATTGTTCTTCTTCCTTAAATACGGCTGAAACTGTGCGTTCGGCTAAATATTCCTCGGTCATTGTTCCTCCTTGATCGTTTTTCGATTAGTTATGCTGGTTTTTAGTATAGGAAGACAGTGTAGGGCAATCGCATCGACCGTGAGATAGAGGTCGATGCGATCGGATATAGTTTGAAGCTCTATCAAAAGACTTAAGGCAGTTTTTAATGGCGATGGCTCATCTATTATAGACAGCTATTTAGATACAATTTAACCTTTTAAATTTTGCTATTTTATTCTATATTAACGGCTTAAATTTATGGTATTTTTCGATTTAAAGCGCTTTCGATCAGTGTTTTTTTGCTGCTATATCTGCGTCTATTTTGTCTGTGTTCGCCTAATAGCAGGCTAGTACATCATAAATTTGCGATCGAGTCAAATGCGGTTTTTAATCAATGATTTTTTCTGGAGGCAGCCCAGCATTAAAATCAATAGCAATATTTTCTACGGTAATTCGGGTTTTGGCGATGCGGGGCCGGCCGTCGGCAGTTCCTGGCGTGCTGACAATTAGCGTTACAATATCAACGGCAGTTGTCATATTTACCTCGATTGGGTTAACTTTATTCTATTGTAACGCAGCTTCATTTCTACCCGATCGCATTTATCAAGGTTAATCAATGCCATTAGCACCCCTGTTTCCTGTCGTTCATCCCATTCTCAAATCTGCTTTTCCCAGATGTCTGTGGACTGGAGATATCAACAGCCGAGAAATTGCCCTCACATTTGACGACGGACCCCACCGTCAGCACACACCTCAACTGTTAAAAATTTTAGATAAATACGACATCAAAGCTAGTTTTTTCTGGCTAGGTTTTTGCGTTGACAGGCATCCAGAAACGGCTAAACAAGTGTACGATCGTGGACACTGGATCGGCCTCCACGGCTATCAGCATATATCGTTTCCAAAACTCAAAACCCACGAACTCAAACAAAGTTTAGAAGATACCCAAAAAGCAATTGCCAAAGCTTGCGATTTAGACCCAAAATTAATCCGGGACGTGCGCCCGCCCAACGGCATTTTTACGCCACGAACATTAGAGTTATTGCAACAGTGGGAATATCGCCCCGTAATGTGGAGCGTCGTCCCCGAAGATTGGGTGCGACCGGGGGTTATGAAAGTTATTGGTCGAATCGTGCAGCAAACTGAAAACGGATCTATTATTGTACTGCACGACGGCTATTGCGGCGGCGAAGATGTTGCAGCTTCGGCGGACAAAATAATTCCCTTGCTTTTGTATAAAGGTTACAAATTCGTGACAGTCGATCGCCTGTGGGAACAGACCAACATTCAAATAACAGGAAATTAAGTTAATGAAAAAAAGACAGTTTATTGCATCTCTTTGTTTGGTAAGTGCCGGATGGGCGATCGAGCTTTCTCCTGCTTCCCTCAGTGCGGAAACTCCACTTGTCGTGCAGCAGCCAGCCCCTGGCGTATCCGCGCCTGTCCGCAACTCCAAAACCCCGCAAGTGGAACTGCTAAATCCGGGAGTGGAACCCCGACAGCAACTGCGTTTGAAACCAGCTATTAATGTCAAAGAAACCACTGTGATGACCGTAAAAATGGATATGGACATATCCGCATCTGGTCGGTCTTCGGCTGCGGCTAAAATTCCAGTATCGGTGATGACTTTCGAGACCAAAGTCACTAAAATCCATCCCAACGGCGATATTTACTACGAGTTTGCTTACACTAATGCAGATATCGTCGGTGATACTGGAAATGCCCAGCCCGCCGCACTAAATGCCATGCGTTCTGCACTCAAAAACATGGTGGGAGTGAAAGGCTCTTTCATCATGGACAATCGCGGTTTTCATAAAGGAGGTGACATTATTTTGCCCGAAGGAGCTGACAACAACGTCAAACAAATGGTTCGACAAATGTCTAAATCTATAGAGCAACTTGCCTCGCCTCTGCCTGCCGAAGCCGTCGGAAAAGGAGCCAAATGGCGCGTTTCTTCTTTCTCTAATTTCAGTGGCATTAATGTGAATGACATTGCTACGTATGAATTGGCTAGCTGGCAAAATGGAGTTGCGTCTCTGAATGTAAGTATAGAGCAGCAAGCAAACCCCCAAAATATTACCTCTCCCCAACTGCCTCCGGGAGCTACCTTAACCCTAAAATCTTTTGCTTCTCAGGGTCGGGGAGCAGCCACAATGCGCTTGGATAGATTAATTCCTTTTCGCTCTACTGTGTCTATTAGTTCAAATAGCGAAATGAGTGCTAAAAATGCTGGCAGTTCTCAAGAATCAACAATCAAAACAAAAATGGCGATGGAGATGACTTTAGAGTCGAAGTAAGCTTTATTATAGGAACTCTAAAAATTAGGGACACGGCACTGCCGTGTCCTTGGTCGTCGATAAATTTTTAATAAATGGTATTAAATCTGGTTAATGTAGCTGATATTATATAAACCAAGTTTCCGAAAGTTTCGATCGCCAATTTGCAAGTAGAGGAGTCTGTTCTATGGTTCGATCGCACAAAAGTCAAGCTGTAATTGCTTTCGTCGTAGCTTTGGGCATAATCATCGGGAATTTAGTGTTTCCGGGCCTGAATGTAGCGCCGGCATTTGCTGAAGCAAAATTTAAGGATGTTAACGACCATTGGGCGCAAGCTTGCATTGAGGACTTAGCAGAGAAAAAAATCATCAGTGGCTACTACGAAGACGGCACTTTTCGCCCGAATCGCCCCGTCAGCCGCGCTGAGTTTGCGGCGATGGTTCGCATGGCTTTTCCCGATGCCAAAACCGTCCGCGCTCCGATGGATTTTGCAGATATTCCTACAAATTACTGGGGTTTTAAAGCAATTCGAGAAGCTTATCAGACGGGTTTTATGTCTGGATACAGTGGCAGTATCTTTAACCCCACTTTGAATATTACCCGCTGGCAGGCTTTGGTAGCTTTAAGCAGCGGCTTGAAATATACACCTACGGGGCCGGCGGCTGAGATTTTGGATGCGACTTTTGAGGATGCGCCGCAAATTCCCGAACTGGCAAGAAATGCGATCGCGGCCGCCACAGAAAAACGACTCGTGGTTAATTATCCGGCGGTCAAACAGCTAGAACCTACTCGGAATGCTACTCGCGCTGAAGTAGCGACTTTTTTCTGTCAGGCGATCGCCAAACCCGGCCAAACTGCCTTAGTTCCTGCGGAATATATCGCCCAAGTTCCGCCGAACATCGGCCCGCCGAGAACAACAGAAATCTCGGAAGCGGGGAAAGTTCGGGCGGAAGTTTCTTTTGTAAAAGAAGCAGAAAATGCTAAAAATCTCCGCATCAGAATTATCCGCGACGGTAAAACTTTATTAGAAGAACCAGTGCTGATTCCGACTCGTTCTCTAGTAGATAATCCCGACACAAGAGCCAGCGAAGAAATATCAGAAGGACGTTTTTTATCGCTGCGAATCCGTGATTTGGACGGGGACAAGGAACCGGAAGTGCTGGCAGATTTAGTGTCAATCAAAAGCGGCGTCCGCTGCTGCAATTATTCGTTTATTTACCGATACGAATCGGGAACCAACAAATACAGTCACATCAAGCATTTTTGGGGCAATGTGAGTTACGAGATAGTGGATTTTGGCAAAAATGATATCCCCGAGTTTAAGAGCCAGGACGGCAGATTTTCCGAGGCTTTTACAAATTACGCTGATTCTCGCTTTCCGCTGCAAATTTGGCAGTACCGCCAAGGTCAAATGCAAGATGTTAGCAAACAGTATCCGGTGGAAGTATACACGAATTCTGCTGAGCTTTGGCTGGAATCTAACAAGCGTTTGAGTGAAAATGGGGAGGTGAAAGGGGTTTTAGCGGCCTTCATGGCGAGCAAGTATGTCATGGGCCAAGAGGCGGAAGGTTGGCAGTTGTTGGAGAGAGTTTATCAAGGGCGCGATCGCACTCAATTCTTTGGGAAGTTGCGGGAGTTTTTGGTAAGTACGGGTTATGCGAGTAAGTAGATTTGGAGGTTTTTAACCGCAGATGAACGCGGATTAACGCGGATAGTGTCTGTAGGGCGGGTTTTACGAAAATATCTAATTCCCACTCACAATATTACTAAACCCGCCCCCAAACAACTTTTTTAGGCTTTAAGCTAAAATTAAGTATAAAAGCTCAAGCTTAAAATCACTTAAAATGGTATATCCACCTGCACCTTGGAATCTGCAAGGTTATGCTGTTCAGACTTTACAATTGGTAGATGTGGCACGAGTGCGCCCCTTGGTTCCCTCTGAGTTAGAAATTGTCTCTTTATTGCCCGGAAAAACCCTAGGTGGCATTTATATATCGTCCTACGGGTTGGGTTCGGTGATGCAATACAATGAGTTAATTGTAGTTAGCGCGATCGCCAATTATGCAGGAAAATGGGGCGCTTGGATTTCCCATATTTACGTAGACAACCCTAACTCGGTAGCGGGCGGGCGCGAAATTTGGGGACTTCCTAAAGAATTAGCTACATTTAGTTGGGAAGGCAGCGATTCGGTAAAGGCAGCACCGCTAGGCTACCGCGTCACAGTTAGCCACGGAAACGGTCAACTGTGCAGTCTCAATTACAGCAAGCAAACTTTAGCCTTACCGCTGCCTTTTAGCGGAAATGTTTTCAGCGCTGACCGCAGCAATTTGCTGTTGTTTAAAGGAGGATTACAGTCTCGCATCGGTTTGATTAAAGGCGAATTAGAAGTGGCCGAAGAAAGTCCTTTTGCCAGTTTAAACTTAGGCCACCCCTTGCTAACTTTTGGCTGCGAAGATATGCGTTTAATAGTCGGTGCGCCGGAAGTTGTGGGAAACAAATCCCTTGAATTCAGTTATTAGCTGTAAAGTACGGGTATTCGCCGTAAACCTAAAAAAACAGAACAGCCAGAAACCCGGCTTCTTCAAGAAACCGGGTTTCTGGCACGGCGTATTAGTTTGAGTTGCTTACTAATCTTTTTGAGGACTTACGTATCAAACGGCTAAAAACCCGTTTTCTTCTTAGATGCCTCGTTGCTGCACCCAATATTCTCCTAGAAACCGGGTTTTTTTTCGTAAGTCCTATTTTAAATGCCAGCCCCCGGAGCGGCTTCAGCACCCATTTCTAAAACTGTACCGCGAAGGAAATCAATTTGTTGCTGAAAGTCCATCGCCTGAACCTTTCCTAATAAAGCTTTTCCTGCTTCTGGAAGTTGATAGTCGGGAGGCACAGGAATAATAGTTCCTTCGTCCATTCCTACTGCTAGAAAATACCAAAAAGCCAGCTTGGTTTCAGGACTCATCGAGCCGTACATCCGGCTGAGTTCTGTATTGGCTTTTGAGGCAATGTCGCGCATTACTTGTAGTTGTGCTTCGTGGGGCAACGGCTTGACTTGCTCAAACAAACCCTGAGCGATTTCCGAACCCGAAGCACCGGGAGCCGCTGGCGTTATTGACTTGCCGATTTCGGTGTAAATAAACCACAGCACACCTAATTGGTCGTCTACACTCAAGCTCTGGATATCTGCTTTTCCTTGGTCGTAAGCACCGGCAGTAGTAAATGTCATTCAAGCCTCCAAAATAATATGTATTGCTCAGTTTTCTTATTGTTTAGAAAACTTTTGTTTGCTACTTAAGTTAAAGTACCTAATAAATAGTGAGGCTAGAATCTTGCTTAAGACAGAGATGATCCCGCACATAAGTTCGGGGAGTAAATTCACCAAAATTGGGAAAATTTGCAACCAAAGGATGAGGAAATTTTGACAAGATTGTTGTTACCCGTGCTCATGATTAGCATTGTTTAGCCGAGCGACGATCGCCTATAATCGCACCAGACCTGTATTGAGGTGCTGTTATGTCGATCGCAACTGCAAAACGCTTCACCATAGCGGAATATCACCGCCTGACAGAACTGGGGTTCTTTAGTGAGGACGATCGAGTTGAATTAATCAAGGGAGAACTTGTCAACATCGCTGCTAAAGGTACTGCTCACTCTGTTTGCGAGACACGCTTGGAACGCGAGTTATTTAAGCTGCTGGGAGAAAGAGCGACCCTGCGGGGGCAACAACCGATTATTCTGCCTAAGGACAGCGAACCAGAACCCGATCGCGCGATCGTGCAAAATCGCCCTGATGACTATTTATCCTGTCACCCCACTGCTGCGGATATATTGTTACTGATTGAGATTGCGGATTCTTCTTTGAATTACGACAAACAAGTCAAGTTGCCCCTTTATACTATACCTCTTGCGAAAGTCTCAGGCGATCTCTAATTTAGTCTTTAAAGAAAGTTCATAATTATAAATGCCAGCGATCAAA